>NC_010602.1:2622500-2920000 GCF_000017685.1 Leptospira biflexa serovar Patoc strain 'Patoc 1 (Paris)' | reverse complement strand
TTCGGAACTCTTAAACAAAAGTGGAATCAAAACGGATGTCATTCACGGCAACAAAAGTCAATCTGCTAGACAAAGAGCCTTAGAAGATTTTCGTTCAGGAAAAAACAGAGCTCTTGTGGCAACTGATTTGGCTGCCAGAGGAATCGACATCGATGACATCACACATGTCATTAATTATGAAATTCCTTATGTTCCTGAAACCTATGTACACCGAATTGGACGTACAGCACGTGCAGGGAAAAATGGAATCGCCATTGCCATCGCAGAGGCAGACGAAAGATCACTGATCAAAGACATTGAAAAAGTGATTGGAATCTCGATCCCAGTGGATCGGGACCATCCTTACCATGCAGCGCGGGTGGAATCGCATACAGGCAAGGCTCCCAAACTCCATGGATCTGGAGGTGGCGGCAATCGAGGCCAAAGACGCCCTACGCAATCGGGAGATAGTTCTTCTGGCAGAAACAGAAACTCACAGCAGAACTCCAAACAAAACTCAAATAGGAGTCAAGGGCAATCGGAAAAAAGAAAACCAAGTGATTCAGGCTATAAGTCTGAGCCTAAAAAATCATCTCCTAGTGCAAAAAAATCACCGAGAGCCAAAAAGTCACGATATAGGTAGTGCGATATTCGAACCTGATCCTTACGAACGTTAGGTTGGTAACTGATTGGTTGGGGGTAGTCAGTCGGGGCGAATGGCTTAGCACGGACACTTGCTGAATCTAACATGGAACTTAAAAATTGCCTGTGTAAAGTGCTCCACCAATGGTAAGACCATTGATTGTATTGAAATCAAAGATCGGAGTATTGTTGTCAAAATACAAACCAGAAGGGCAATCGAATAACTGGTTATTGTTAAAACTGATGGGACTATTATACGTTGGAGCTGTAATGCCTGCTTCGTACATACAAAATCGATTTGTTCCGCCGGATGTGAAGAGTCGGTTGGAAGAATAATTTCCACGGCTCGTGCCGTTTCCAGCCCCATTGTAGATTGCGATACTCAAATTTCCCGATCCTCCATTAATGAAATTGTTCGTTAAAGTGACGTTAGACGGAAAACTCGAATTCAATCCATATGATATACTTCCTGTTTTTCCAGAAATGACATTGTTCGAAATGATAGGGTTATTGTTTTGTGGACCAGAATACAACGCATGATCAGAACCAGCAGCCGATCCTCCCGAAATTGTATTGTTTGTAATTGTGGGAGAGGAAGAATTTTCGATGAAGATCCCAAATGTATCGAGAGCATCCCCTGCTTGAATGTTATAATTATCGATGATATTGGGTGAAGCACCAGAAATCCGAATTCCAATTGAATACCCAGAACCAGTCGAAGCAGTTCCACCTAACATCCGATTCCTCGAAATGATAGGCGAACCTCCATTACAAAAAAAGGCAGTGCTTTGGATGGTTGCAGGATCATTTGCACTTTGGACTGTAAAACCATCAAAATAGGTTGCCACACTGACTGCAGGACCCGCAACAATGGCAATCAAATCAGATCCTGTTCTCGAATCAAATATACGAGTAGTGCTCGCCGATAGATCCCGATTGAGAAAATCTTGACTAAACCCTCCGTAAAGAGAGATTCCTTCCATTAACGACAAACTTGCTGTTAGTGGATATTCTCCAGCAGAGACAAGAATCGCAGCAGGTGATACGGAACCACTGATAGCAGATAAGATTGATTGTTTTGGATTCGTTGGAGTTGTTCCCAGATTTCCATCATTTCCAAATACACTAACGTAATAAAGATTTGTGTTTGTGGATACAACTGTGTAATTTCCCGTGATCGTCTGCATTTGATTTCCATTCGAATCCTTAGCATCCATTGTAAAGGTGATGATTCCTAATGGATGGTTTCCCGTGAGAGTCACAGTGTCATTCGATTGGAATGTATCGGACCAAACCGTTGTTAAGGAAGAGCCTAAAATCGCCGAAAAACTTTCCGGATCCATACTTCGATTAAAGACAACGTGAATTTGAGAATCTGTTCTGATGAGATTTCCAAGCGTTGGAGTCATTCTTGCTCCTATGGAAGAAGGACCAAGGAAAAATGGAAGGTATTTCAAATATTCATCTTTTTTTCCTTGTCCATCAAGTTCCAATACTTCTCTAACAATTGGATTGTATAGACAGTTTGCTTGAAAAAAGAGAGTGATCAATAAAAGGAACAGGAACGAGCGATTCATTAAATTATTTCCTATTTTTGCAGAGTTACCATTCTGATACGAAATATTTGATGTCGTCAATCGAAATCATCAAATACAACCAAATCAAATTCAAACGATTTGAAGCGTATCAATTGATGATCATGATATTTGCAACTAAAAAGGATTCGAAATTCGACCAAAAAAGGACACTTTTACCACCTAACGAGATTAAGCAATTATAGGTGGCTTGGAATCAATGTTTGTTTTGTTTTTCTTTGGGCGCACATTTCCGGCTTTTCGCTCCAATCTTTGCTTACGCAAAGGATTTCCGCTGCAATCCGGGGCGCAGGAAAATTGGTATCCAATGAGAATGGCATCTAAAATAATAACCAACAAATGAAATGCCTTCTACGTGTTACAGTCCTTTCACTTTGTCTAACAACCATTTTGTGTTCGAGCCTACCTCATAACAAAAACCCAACGGTGAGAGGGTGTGACCTCCGGTTCCAACTCACCAACATTCAAACCAGTGGCGAACCAAGTCACCGTCTTACTTTTAATGATAAAAGAATCAAAGTGAGTAAAATCATTTATGATGATCTTTCGCCTGTTTCCGATGATTGGATTCGTACTAAAAAAAATGGAAAATTTGGATTCATTGACTTAGATGAAAAGGAAGTAATGGATTTTGAATTTTCTTTTATAGGAGATTTCCATGAAGGTTATGTTGTATTTCGGGAAGGTGATGATCGAAAAGATCCGCGGGGATTTTTAAACAAAAATGGCGATTTGTTAGGTGGAAAGTATTATGACATGACCTACAACTTTCAAAATGGTGTGGCGGGAGTCGAAATCAATAAAAAATACGGATTAATTGATCGCAACGGAAAAATTGTCGTACCCATCCAATACGATTTTATCACAGGGTTTTTTAATGGTTGGGCTGTCTTTAAACGGGAAGAACACCAAGGACTCATCAACGCGAAAGGCCAAGAAAAAAAGTTTATCCATGAAAAATATGATCTGCGTGGTTATTTTTATGAAGGTACAATCGTATTCAAACATTATCAGAAAATGGGAATTATGGATTCTAACTTCAATGTAATCATACCACCCATTTATGAATACCTGGGAAATTTCAAAGAGGGACTCGTTCGTTTTGAACAAGGAAAAAAATGGGGATTTTTGGATCAAAACGGAAAGGTTGTCATTGAAGCAAAATTTGATTCGGAATATGACTTTAGCGAAGGTTTTGCGAGCGTTACTATTGGTGATAAAGTTGGGATCATCAATCGAAATGGTGAATATTTAGTGGAACCTAAATTTTCTCATATTTCCTCCTTCCATGAGGGTCTTGCAGTTGTAGAAGATGGTGGAAAACGTGGGTTTATCGCTACCAATGCAGAATGGGTAATCCCTCCTTTGTTTGAGAAACTTGACCAATTCAAAGATGGAGTGTTTACGTTTGTGATCAAGGATAAGTGGGGATTTGTCAATTTAAGGGGATGTAAAAACAAATGAAACAACAGTATTGGATATTCGTTCCTCTCATCTTAACGTCTTTCTTATTTGCAAATCCTAAAAAAAAGGTAGAATTAAAATCATTGGGTTTGTCCATTGAAAAACCTGATACTTGGGAAGATGTAACAGATGAGGAGTTTCGAGATAGTAAAAATCAATTACATTTGGAATCGAAGACATTTACAAAACTATTACATGAAAATAATGAACTTCCTTTGTTTTCCATTCGGAAGGGCGACCCAGAGATTGATCAATATTTAACTATCATCAATATCAAAGCTCTAAAATCAGAATTAGAGTTTCATAATATACCAGTGGATCTTCGAACCTATTTGTTCCGAGTGTCCATGGCTCTTAAAAAATTTGAATACCTAATCGAACCTAAAGCAGTTCGGATCAATGGAAATTTAGCTGGATTTGCTCTTTTTTCCCATATCATTATGGACGAAGATCAAAACGAAACCCAGGTGGTTTCTGCGATTTGGATTTTTCCAAGGAAAGGTTATTTTTACATGATTGGATCCGGAATGGTTCAAAATGATTTTGAACCTATCTTGGAAGAGGTAAAACAAATCGTGAGCAGTTTTAAGATTTCAAAATAGAGGAAATGGCTTCATTCTCTATTCTTTTTTTTTGTTTCACCTAACAGAGGTAAAGACTTTAAAAAAATACTCACATAAATTGTCCACTTCTACTACATTGAAAATTCCAATTGTGTTGCTACAAATTGGAAGGTACTTTTCCCATATCTTTTTTGGATTTCGTGGAGGTTCTCTAAGAACAAAACAAATGGTTTTTGGTCGATTGGAATCTTTACATTCAAATCGATTTTGTTTGTTTCTTCTTCTTTTGTTTCTGGTAAAATGAGAATCCCTGATTTTGTTCGAAAGGGATGGTTGCCGATCGCGACTGCTTTTGATTTGTAGGTGCGTGAGTAGGAGTCGGCAAGGAGCGCTAAAGATACTTCATCGATGCCTTCGTAAAGATTCATTCCAATGGTTTCGTAATTCCAAACAAAAGTTAGGTTTTTTGCGGCAGTTAGATAATGTTTCCAAGTGAAATCAAACTCTTCTGAATTGTGGTTTGCAGACCAGTTGGGTATGCCAAATTCCTCTGCCACTCTTTTGGCCTTTTTTTGATCTGCTAAAAATTCGATGATCGCAATGGATATAGGAAGGGATGCGGTGACTCCCGTTGTCGTAATGATATTTTGGTCTTGGACATACCTTCTGTTTTGAGTCCATTTTGTATCAGTAAATTGGTTTTTCAGACCATCCATAGAATACCAATGGCCTGTTGCGTTTTTATCTTTCAAAAGACCTGCATGTCCTAAAGTCCAGACTCCATCACAAATTCCGACGATCGTTGCCCCTCGTTTTGATTGGTTTTGGATCCATTGAATGATCGTTTTATTTTTTGCATTATGAATGGCAGGCACAATGACAAGGTCAGCACCTTCAGGGTGTAAGGAATCAAAATCATCCAATGAAGTTTCGATTTCCAGAGAGAGAGCAGGAAACAAATTCATAATACCTCGATTTGGTGCCAAAGCGTGGATCTTCACAATACCAGAACGTTTTAAGATTCCAAAAGGGATTAAAAAATCAGTAAGTTCCGTATATTGATTCTCTCCAATGACAGCGACAATCGGTTTTTTATGCTTCTCTTTAATGGGTATGTTTTCTAATTCTTTTTTGATTTTAGGATTCGATTCTGGATAAAGCGAAAGAGTCAAGAGGCACACCACCAAACAAATGACAGAAAGGAATGAAATGAATTTCGCTCTCTTATGAATGGGAAGGAATTGACTTTTTTGTTTCATTGGAATTTGGTTCATGCAAAGAGTATCTTTCAAATTTTGAAATTTGTCGTCCGTTTGGATACAGATGGAACAAATTTACCTAAGATTCGATTAAAAAAATAGACAATCTTCTTTTCGATTCCTGTATAGTGTTATGAATTTGATTCCAATTGTAGGGGCGGTGGTATCTTTTTTATTGGCCATTTCGTATTGGATTGAATCGATTCAGAAAGAGATTGGAAAAAACAAAAACTATTTTCAATTGGTTTTCCATGATTCGCCACCTATATTTTTATTTCTCTCTGTGACGGTTTTGTTACTTCATATCTATTGTGAATTGACAAACCAAATTCATTCCATTCCATTTTTCTATGGAATTCATGTTCCGAGTATTTTTCTCATAGGACCTCTTAGTTATCTTTTTTTTGAAGAAATGAGTGGCGAAACTTTTTTTAAAATCCGATTTTTACATTTTATCCCAAGCATTTGGTGTCTCTTTTTGGTTTATAGTTTTAAACCAGATGGATATCAGCTTTCTACTTTGACCTCTGATCATCCGAATCTAAAATCTTTTACTGATTGGATCAACTTTCTCCTAGGGTTCGGAGTTGTATCGATTTTGATTTATATTCTGATGATATTGGTTCGGGTACTCCGTTGGAAATTGCAATCGAAGGGAAAAATCGAATCTTCATTCCACCCATTTTTATTTTTACTGATTTATTCCCTTTTTGTAATAGTTTTGTTTGTTTTGGCTCAATTGGCTTTTATGGATCTTTTTTTACCTGCTTGTTTTGCATTCACCTTACTTTTGGTTACGTTACTGATCGTAAGAATGAATTTTAGAGATTACCTAGGTCATTTTAAAGCAGAAATACGTGATGCACGTTATAAAGAAAGTAGGTTGAAGGGAGTTGATATTCCTATGGTTTTACAACGTATGGAAGAATTAATGAAATTGGATCGACTGTATTTGAATGATCGATTGACATTAACAAGTTTGGCAAAACGATTAGAAATCAATACTCATCAACTTTCAGAGATATTAAATACGAAGTTAGGTTGTTCTTTTCGTAATTATATCAATCAATTCCGATTGTTGGAAGCAGAGAAAATGCTTTTGGAAAAACGTGAGATGACAATTCTAAATATCATCTATGCTTCTGGATTTAATTCTAAATCATCGTTTCATAAACTCTTTCAAGATCGGTATGGAGTTTCTCCTCAAATCTATCGATCAAAATCCAAATGAAAATGTGTGAATCCATCCTTCGGGTCTTGGATTCCCATCTAACGTTAGGGATACGCAGGGTTTAGTCGCCTGCCATCGTTAGATGGCTGGGGACGGAAGCGTAAGCGGACCCCGGAGTAGCCCGACCCAGATTGGATGTTTTTCTGAAACAAAATCCAATTGGGAACGCCCAAATGGAAAATTGTTTTTTTTAACAGAGCCAAAATGGGAAGGAATGAAAAAATATAATATGACATTGTAGGTTATTATAAATTCAATTCACCTACAACTTTGAATCTTCGAGATTAATCTTCTTTACTTGCTAGAATTTCTTGGATGACTTTTTTTAAGTTTTCAGGCATTTGTGCTTTGAGTGCGGGAGCTAGTTTCCCTGGATTTGATAAGGCCATCATGGCATTGATATTTTTGGGACATTCTTCGTCACAAGAACCATTGATGGTTGCTGATGCTAATTCATATCCTAATCGACTCCCGATATATTTTCCAAGTCGATCTCCATTGATCTCTCGGAAACGAATCACAATTTTTGTTGTCTGTTCAAAAGATTGTTTTTTAAGTTTTTCTGACGTGTATTCCGATTCATTACTCAGCATGTATGTTGTGGCAGGGATGAATTCAATTCCAATCTTTGCTCCCGTTTTTCCGAAGTCATATGTGTAAACGGTTTGACCCAAGATTTCTTGGGGAGTGGTTTTAGGTTCGAGAAATTTAACTGCGGGTAGTTCCTTTTGAGCCAATTGTTTGAACATTGGAAAAAATTCGTCGAACTCCGCTATGTTTTTGGAAGCGATGCTCCTTGTTGCTTTATAGGTTAAGGCGGGCTTCGCTTCGACAAGGTTCACAAAGACGGCAATGGTTTCCTTCTTTTCAATTGATGTTTTTACTGGTAACAAACTGGTAGCGCAGTTGTATGTCGTCGCTAATAAAAATGTGATCACACAGAGGATTTGTTTTGGTTTTTGGAGTTTTTTGGGTTTAAAAGTTTGGGCATTCATCAATTTATTTCCTAATTTAGTTTTGGTAGAATACAATACCCAATTTAGGAAGTGAAATCGTCTGGAATCATGAATTGATACGTATTTTTTGAATTGCTACAAAATTTTAATTCTATACCGTCGAAAGAGTTCTACAACTTCCCAAAATACTTCCGAAGATTGTTTTTTTAAAAGAGTCAATACCAAAAGGAGCGCACGTTCCGTACCGGCTATGTCTTTGTATGCAAGATAAAATGCAATCAGATCCAATGAGAATTTGAGTTTGGTTTTGTCTGGTTGTTTTGATTTCCATTCCTTCCAGAATTTTGTACGTTGGATCCGAAATCGAACTTTGATGAATTCAAATAAAAAAGGGAATACCTCTTTGAATTGGAGAGAATTCCATATGGTTTTTATGGTCTGCCATTGGATCTTATAGGCGAGGGGAACTCGATTCAGTTTCTTTGGCATATTAGCTGTGGGTCGGATTCGTAAAGACCTATTCTGCTACTATAATCATAAAAATCAGTTAGGTTTGTTTTTATCGATGAACTTAAGGAATTCAGGAGATTGATTCCATTCTTTATAAAATTGACCATCTCCTTCATTGTCATAAAGGATTCGAATGTCATAATGAAGTTCTAGTGCTTTCTTTAGTAATTCAAAAGTTTGCACTTTGTCTTTTTTTGTCATATAATGATAAATGGCAAGGTTAGCATAAGGATATGGGGAACCTGGATCACAATCCCTCGCTTTTTCTAATTCGATTTTTGCTTTTTCCCATTCAGATCTTAAGAGATGGACCCAACCAAGATTGTTATAAGACATACAACTTTGGGAATTGTGTTGGATTGATTTTTTAAGATCTAACAAAGCCAAATCGAATTTTTTTAATTTCGTGTATACGACTGCTCTGTCGAAATAAGCTAGGTATCCATTTGGATTGACTTGGATTGCTTTTTCAAAATCGATTAAACTTTTTTCATAATCACCGAATAGCGTGTATGCATATCCTCTGTTGATCAATAGATGATGGTTATTTGGTTCTAAGTTTAGGCCAGAGGTAAACGAAGTAGTCGCTTTTTTGTAGTAACCATCTTTCAGTAATTTGTAACCGTGATTGGAAAAACAATACACTTTATCGTATGCATTTTTGCATAAATTTGGATCTAAAGCATCAAAGTGATCATCTGGTTTTGCATTAGAGGAATGGAATTGGTCGCTGATTCCATAGGTGAATGGAGAATTTGACAAAAAACCACTGAACATATAACCTTTAAAATCTTTGTACTTTACTTCTACCCATTTGGCTCGGATGTTTTCGATTGTATCTTCAACATCAGTATATTTAAGAATGATGATTTCTTTTCCAAATGGCACTAAGGTGATTTTAGGATAAATTTTACCTGGCTTTTCTCGGAGGAATAATCCTGATTTTGCCGTGACATACGCAATACTGTCATTCGGTTCCGATTTTTTTAAACCCAAAGAACTACAATGGAGTAGTAATGTGGAAAAAAGAAAGAAAATTAGGAATCCAAGTGATCGTCTTACGTCCATTTTGGTTTTCATATGAGCTTCAAAGTTTTGATTCCAGTCAAAAAAATGTCAAGATTGAATCGGCGCGCCAAATGGATTTATCGCAACCGAATCAAATTATTTTTTTGATGGCTGAAACAAGAGATATGCGACAAAAATGATGACCAGTACGGAATCAAAAACCAAAGCCAATCCAGATTTTGCAAAATAAGCTTGTCCATACACTAAATTTAAGAACACAAACGTACTTTTACTGATGGATGCTGCAACTAACACTAAATTGCGATTTGGTTCATTATAAGCACCGTAAACTAACATTCCACCGATTAATGCGATGAGAGCTCCCCAATTTCGTACAATGATATTTGCTAAATTCCCATCCAATGATTCGCCGAATGTTAAACTGAGTCCTAAAGACGGATGTAATGCGGATAAAATCATAGAGCAAGTAATGATACCCGATCCCAACATAATCCATTTTATATTTGAAAAAATAAGATTCATTTCAATTACCTCGTTGCTAAAGAGAGCAGAAGAACTCAATTAAGCGAGAATTATTTTTAAAAATCGTGAAGATTTATTACCGATTGGGTGAACTGAGGTATGAGGCGTTCTCCTTTAATCTCTACCGTTTCTTTTTGTATCGTTTGAGAAGGAGAACAAGATCATCTGTTTCAGGGGAATCATAATAGGCATTGATAAAATCAAAAATAGTTTTTCCTTCATTATCTTTAACATAAAGATCAGCACCATTTTCCAATAGAATTTGAACTAATATTAAGTTCTGAGTTCTCGCTTCCACAAGTAAACGAAGGATGGATCTTCCCAATTGATCTTTTGCATTTACATCCGCACCTTTTTTGATTGTGTATCGAATGATGTCTAAATTCGGTTCTTCTCTTGTGGTCAAATGCATCAAAGCAGAATAATGGTTTTTGTCTTTTGCATTGATAGCAACACCACGCTCAATCAAAAGTTGGACGAGTTTAAAATTAGTTGGTTTAAAAGCACAAGCGATGGTTAGTAAGGTATCACCTGTTTTTGGATTCTGTAGGTTCAATCCATGGTCTAACATCATTTTGATGAGATCAAATTGATTGTTTTTGATTGCGGAAAGCGCCGCGGGCCTTCCTTGAAAATTCGAAACATTCACATTGGCATTCTTTGTGATCAGGAAACGAGCTATGTTGATTCGATTCAATTCGATCGCATAAAATAATGCTGTTGCTCCTTTGGTGTCTATCGTTTCCAAATGAACTCCACTTTCCACGAGGGATTTGGTTTTTTCGTAATCGGACTGGATGACTGCTTTGTGTAATTCAGGTAAGGACTGGTGGGTTTGGTATTCTTGGATGTTTTTTTTTGTTTCGGCATAACCTCTTTTTATGCCATCGATGATGAGAACAGGTGAAAGTAAGATATAATGATACCATTCTAGTTTGACCATGTCTTTGCTTTGGCTAAAGAGTAGCTTTGGGTGAATGCAGAGGAGAATCAAAAATACAGGCAACTGGATTTTTTTAAATATTAGGAATGGTTTCATCGTTGGAACTTTCATATCGAGTATACTCTTATAACAAGAATGAATTGAAAAAAGCAGAAACCTTTTCTTTGATGTTTTTGATGATTTTATCTAAGAAAGTCCCAATCAAAAAGATCATAATACTCCAAATGAATGATTGAATCGGTTTGGCCCAAAGTTCAGAAAAAGTATTGATGATCGCATAACTAGGTTGGTTGGGAAGATAGTATAAAGGGACTGATTGGCCAATTTGGTATTCCTTACCTACTTCACCTAAAATTTCGCCATGAATTTCATTGGTCTCTCCATTGATTTGGTATTGGATGATTGGTCTTAGAATGTAGTGACTTGTACCATAACGTTTGCCGCTGGTTTGAGTGCTGTAGTCTAATTCTTTATAAGAAGTTACCACCTTACCGTTAATTTTCTCTCCATCGCGAATGGTGAAAATCCTTCCTAAAACGTAATAAGACGAAGATAAAAAAATGTACAGAGCAAGGATTTGTAAGAATCGAGAAACTATTTTCGTTTTCATATAAATAGAAAATCTAAACTTTTTTTGAACTTATATTCAATCAAAAAATAAATCCTTTCATCTCAAAAATACTTGAGACAATCGAGTGAGTCCGATATGATTCAGATTGTGCAACTCATCATCATGATCTTTTTGTATTTATCTTGCGGAGGTTCTTCATTTGAATCTAATTACCTTCCAGAATCTTTACCTTCTGAAGATTCGATCAAAGAAACACTTTCTTCGGATGTGCACCTCTCTCAATTAAACGAGAAGGCCCATTCCCTTGGAAAAAATTTACAAGAGTGGAAAGAATCTGAAAAATCTTTAGTTTCCGATCAGGAAATTAATACATACTGGCAGCGGGAAAAAGTTCGATTGCGAAATTCCATCCCAGATACAGATGCAATCGATCGTTTGCGAGAATCCATTCGCATGAGAATTGTTTGGAGTCGAATCTTTCACAAAACAAATATTAATATCAAACAAAAACCAATATACCAATCAAAATCAAATTTGTTGACTCAATTGGATGTACAATATTCACCTCAATTCGGAAACAAAAAAGCAAAATGGGTAATTGTGGAATGGAGTGATTATCTTTGTGGGTTTTGTAAAAAAACCTTTCCGCACACAAAGAATCTCTTATTAAAATACAAAACACAAATTCATTACATCCATAAAGACTTCCCTTTGGATGGAGAATCGGATCAAAGTTTGATTCCATTAGTTGTATCGCGGTGCTTATGGGAAAAGGATCCAACACAGTTTTCTCTTCATATGCAATTATTATATGCACATGCCAATCATTTAGCCAAAGGCGAAGCTATTTCTTCAAACAATTGGAATTATTTTACTGAATGTATCTCCCAAACATCTAACGCTCGCTATCGAAACTTAGTGGAAGCGGATTGGGAGGAGGCTAAAAAATTAGGTGTCAGTTCCGTCCCCACATTTTGGGTGAATGGAAGATGGATTTTAGGAGCCCTAGATGCAGAAACTTGGGAAAGAGTCTTGGAAGACACAAAACCTTAAAAAAATTCCTTGCGTTTTTCCGTACATTCGGTTCATTAAATGCACATTTTAAAGGACCAACAATGAAAATCAAATCCAACCTACTTTTAGTTTTGATCCTATTGACAGCATTTGTTGTCAATTGTGGGAAAAAACTTCATTTTTCAATGGTGACTTCTACTTCCATGGAGAATGGACTTCCCTTTCTCCTGTTAGATGGAAGTGAATGGAAAGCGGAACCGGGTGCTGAATTTGTCAAAGTACATTTTTATGCAGACAATGCTTTTCCTTTGACCAAGGTTTCGATTGAATCATGTGGTGGCCAGTTCAAAGATCGGATCGCAGCGTATGTTAACTTTGATGAAGTGTATGCGAGTACGGACATTGAAAAATCGAATTCAGAAGTTTTATTTGATCCAGTTGTGCAAGCGCGTTCGGTGACATTGAATTTTCAAAGGAATCAGAATATTTGTCTAAAATCTGTAAAGTTTTACGATGAAAGCAAAAAAGCATATCGAACCTTCACTCCTGAAGTCATTTCGGGTTCTGTCACTGCTTCTGAGACCGCATCTCCGGAACCAACTTATTCTGTTATGAATCTCTTTGATTCCAAGTATGAAAACGGATATGCTTCCGTGAAAGGTGGAGTTGGAGTTTCGTTTAACTTTAATTTTGCGAAATCTAAAAAGATATCAGTAATCAAAATTTGGAACGGTTATCAAAGATCAGATGTTCACTGCATCAAAAATGGTAGGGTAAAATCTTTTTTAATCACTGGCGATGATGGTTATTCCGCAAAAATCAATGTGGAGGATACAATGGGAAGCCAAGAGATCCAACTTCCAACGACATTCCAAGGCAAAAATCTAACCATGAAAGTGGAAGAGATTTATCCAGGATATTCGGAAAAAGGAATTGTACTATCAGAGCTTCGATTTGGGCATGATGGGGATTGGTTTGTTTTGGACACTCTCCCTAAATCAAAAGACACAGCTTCTAAAAATTTTGAATCTTTTACAAAAGCATCTCTCCGGATGGTATTGAATCGTGGATTGACAGGAAGGGAAGTGTATGCAGTGTCAGGTGACGAAGTTGTCACAGACCAACCTGCGGGAGCTGAGAACCAAGTCCCTATTGAAGAGAATATGGATCCACCTACATCTTCTGATTGGACCATTCGATTCAGGTCGGACGGAACCTTCTTTTTAGAAGGTTCAACCGCAAGAACCAATTATGATGCGGGTGAAGAAAGTTCGAATCGTTTTTATGGACTTGGTAATTATGAAGTAAAAGAAATGACTCCTGGCAAAATTCAACTTCGCATCTTTGGATTTTTAAGGAAACAAACATTCACAAACTTTTTAGATTACGGTGGTGGCGATTGTAATGGATGTGGTAGGGATTGTAATATGGTAAAAAATCCTGACCCAAACAATACTGAGAAAATATTCCAAGAATTTGTTACCTTACAAATCAAAGGAAAACAGTTTTATCTCATCAATTCTAAAAAAACAAATAACTTAGATTTTTCAACGTTAGAACTGAATTTAGAGTAAAACGAAATGATCAGTTTTTGGATTCGAAATTCGGTTGTTCGTTTCGTAGTATTGGCGTTCTGTTTTTTTATCTTTTCTTGTGATGAAAAAGAAAAAGCGGTAACTCACCAACATAACGAAGTAATGGTGACAAATCCAAAGCCATCAAGTCATGTGAAACTCGATGTGAAATGGGAATACACCTCGTTGCCATTGGAAATGGAAATTCGGGAACCGAGTGGAGCACAAGTTCTTGCTCTATGGACAACTGGCTCAGTCCCTGAAGGAAAAAGGGCTCCCTTTGGTGATCCGATTCCCAATGGACAAATTGTGTTGAAACCTGGTTCTAAAAAACAGTTTTTGCTCGTGATGAAAAATACAACGGAAAAACCTGTTTATTTTTTTGCTGCACCTCACTCGGCAATGCCTGTTGAACATAGTTTTGGATTTAAGTTCAAATGTTTGTGTGTGAATCATGCGTTTAGTGTGCCACCAAAGGAAACATGGTATCGTGTTGTGGAAATTCGATTGGCTCCTGATTATTTGGGGGACTCTCTTGTCTTAACTCACAATCTCATTGGTATCAGTCATGAAAGGATGTTACAATTTGAAAAAAGTGCAAGTAAGTCACTACCAAGTGAAATGGATTGATCAAAATTGATTTGGAGAGAAAAACATATGAAAATTTTAAAGAAAATTGGGTTCACTTTTGGAATCATCCTAGTGATCGGAATTTCCTTTTATGCATATATGGGCGGATTCAAACAAGTGGAAGTAGAGCGTGGAACATTTGGACCTCAAACAATCTTTGTTCATACGCATACGGGTCCATATGAAAATCTAAAAGAGAGTTGGGAAAAATTCCAAAACGATTGGGAATCAATTGGAATCACTGAATGTAATAGTTTGGCTTTGTACTTGGACAGTCCAGACACACCACCTGAAAAATTGAGATCTGTTTTAGGATGTCGTATGGATGGATTGTCGGAATCTCAAATCAAATCCATTCAAAACAAATTTGTAACATTTTCAATTCCCAAAATGAATTGTTTAACCGCAACATTTCCATTCAAGAATGTGATTTCATACTTTTTTGCTCCTATGAAAGTGTATCCAAAATTCCAAGAAACACTCTTATTGGAACCAAAAGAAACTTCTGTAGCGATAGAAGTGTATGGAGGATCTGCCAACTTTGTGGAAAAAATAGAATTTTATATGCCGATTGGTGTGAGTCGAGATGTCTTTTTTCCTTTAGAAAACTTATTTTTACAAAAATAATGTTCGCTTCGATTTGATAATCAGTCGGAAGCATACTTTCGACTGATTGTGTTTTTGTACGAATCCTTTCAGAAAGAATTCATTTGCCTATCTATTCGTTTTTCCCTTCCAATTTCAGTTAGGTGTAGGTTTACCTATTCCAATTTTTAGAATGTTATAACCTATTTTTTTCATTGATTTGATTATATCCAATGAATATTCCGAACAGATGTGAGAGAATTGCCACAGGAACAAAGTATAAAGGAATGATTGTCATCGGAAAGAATCCGATGATTTGGTTTGAAGGTTCCGTCATATAAACTTGGATCGGATAAGGCGCCGAGAGTACACCCATCATCAATGTATGGATTAAATTGATGAGCGAAAGTACATTCCAAATTAAGATCCATTTAAATCTCAGTGTATACTTTTTGGTAACGAAATAAAGAATTGGTGCTGTAAGTGCTGTTAGAATATCATAATTATTCCCAGTAAATGTCATGATCTCTGCTTGAATTCCGGATTGTACATTCACGAAAATAACCATTTCTGGAATCAATCTCCAGACTTGGAATAATAAGATTTTTTCAGATCCGAAGCTCCTAATTACACTAAATAGTGGTGATTTGATTATCAAAAGACCCGCGATGATCGTGAACGAAATGGCAAGGAGTGGCATTCTCGGCGGAAAGGAAAACGTTTCTAAGAAACCAAAGTAAGAAATAACTATATTGATTCCTAAGAGCAGGGAAACTTTTGACCAAGTGAGGATGATCGCATTTATTTGATTCGGGAAAACTTGAAATGCTTTTCTAAATAGATAGAAACTCATTAGAATCAAGAGGAAGATTGCCAAGCCAATCACTATGATTTGGTTTAGCCAAGGGATTGTTAGAGTATGTTCTTTCATACCCTTTATAATACGCGTTGAAAGAGCGATTGGGAATCCTCGTTTTGTCATGAACCAAACGAAAACCCATGACAAATGTCATGAAAATTTGAGTTTGCTATCACTTGGTTAAAAAATAAATCAATCTTTGGAATTTATCTCCTGTCGTTTGTGGGGATTCCAAATCAATGGTTTTTGCATACAAGTTGCTCAAATGATTCCGAAAAGTGCCATCTGTGATATCTAAATAAAACCGAATTTGTTTCTTAGAAAATCCTCTTGTGATCATTTCTGCGATTTGAATTTCTTTTTTTGTTACATCATAGTAGTTGAGTTTCTGTTTTAATTTTGTTGTATCGAATTCAAATTGAAAAGTTCCATTTTTTAAATCAATATCCCTATTCCAAAGAAAAGGATTTGAATTTTTTGATTTCATAAACTGAAAGAAATGGAATAAAAAAAATACAAATACCATACCTATTATAAACGAACCAAAGTATCGGATAGAGAAATTAAAATCCATAGCCCAATGGATGAGAATAAAACAAAGGATCGTACAACTCAGTACAGAAAAGAATTCAATCGCTAGAACAAAAAAGTGGCTTCTCCAATACCTTGTCAATAGCAAGGAAAACAAAACGCTAATGATCGTGTCTATTGCCATTCCAAAAGGAAAAACATTTACTCCAAACAATGCTAAAAAGTTACAAGAAAATCCGATCCACCAAACAACCAATAAAAATGAGAAATTCAAATTTTCTTTCTCTAAGGTTTCTTTGGGATTTAATAGTAAATACAATGAAATCAGAAAAGGTATAAAAAAACCAATTCCAATGAAGATTTTGGCTCTTAGATGTAAAATGGGCCAAAAGCCCCAAGGATTTCGATTCCATCCAGCGATTAGAAGTGATTCGCTTCGAAGGTAATCGATGTTTATGAAGAGGACATAGAATATAGTCAAAAGGAGCGCAATTTGAAGCAAACGAGAGTTTTGTTTTCTAGCTGTTAAGTTATATGTTACCTTTAAAAAAAGATAAGGTATAAAAAAGATGACTGAACGGAACAAGTGAAAGTATACATAAGCCTCTCCCTCTGATCCAGATAAAAATGTACCGATCAAAAAAGAATTTCCTAAAATTAACACAATGGAAACAAATCGGATTGTGATTAGGATTGGAAAGTTTTTTCCCAAAGTCAAAAGTAAAACTGAGAAATTAGAAACAAGCGCTGCCAATGATAATAATAAGGGGATTTGAAGATCACCGATCACAAGAATTACTCCAGATGGAATTATACAACCAAGCAGCGATCAAAATCAAATCAAAAACCTAAAGATTCTTACTTGATGTTCTTTGGACAAAGCTGAAAATAACCCTGTCATCAGTTTTGTTTTCGATATGTGAAAAAAAGAAAATAGAACAATCGAATCAATAATGCTTTTTTTCAGTAGGTGGTATTTATGCCAAAGATTGTGGATCATAATCTTTATCGAATCGAGTTACTTTCTAAATCCCTTCCAATTTTTGTTTCGAAAGGTGTTGCTTCCGTTTCGATGAGGGAACTTTCCAAAGAATTAGGAGTATCCACTGGCACCTTATACCATTACTTTCCTACAAAGGAAGCTTTGTTTTCTTCTATGGTAAAACATCTCGTATCATCTGATGCCGAGGCAATTCATAAACTTTCGGAAGAAAACGCAAATGTAAACGATATCATCAATTTTGTCTCCGGAAAAGAAGGACATTTTCTGAATTTGATGTTACTTGCGGTTGATGTCAAACGACAGCTCTCCGACTCAGAGGAACTCGCCCAATTGGTGGAAGAATCATTCACTTCTTATGAAAATGCATTGAATCGATTTTTCCCTAAGGAAACCGAAGGGAAAGGTGGGAAAGCATTTTTAGCTTTTTTTGTGGGTGTATTGTTTTTGAAATTAAAAGGAGAACCTGAAACATCATGGATCCATCTATTGGAAGGATTAAAATACTTAGGAGATTTATTCTCAGGCGACATTAATGAAATCTAGCCCTTGTTAGATGAAATGAATTTCGGAATACCACTTCTTTGGTTTGCGATTTTGGCAAGTTCGAGTTCTTCTGGACTCGCAAATTTTTGATCCCATTCAAGCACCTTGGGAACCATCAATCGGTGCCATAGTGGCGGGATGAGTGCAATTACGATGGTTGTCAGATACCCACTTATCATCATAGGCGCATTCGGAAAGGGTCTAAGATCTTGGTAAGCAACTTCTCCTTGTGCATGATGGTGGGAGTGGCGTGTCAAATTGAACATAGTCCATGAACTAATCCTTTTATTGGTATTCCAGGAATGCCTCGGTTGCACAGGCTCTTCTGGTAAACGAACCATTCCATAATGTTCCATATAGTTTACGATCTCAAGCAGTGCTTTCCCAAATAAACCAGATGCAATAAAAAAGAACATTCCCGTGATACCACTAATTAGATAGGCCAAAGTCACCAAACTGACACTCATTAAATGGCCTCGGAGATATGCATTGTGATAGGAAAGGATGGAGTAGTTCATTCTTTTTAATCGTTTCACTTCAATGTCCCAAGCGCTAATATTTCCTTTGATGGTAGAAGCAAGGATATGGTAATACACATTTCTGCCGCGGGGTGCTGTTGCAGGATCTTCCGTTGTGGAGACATACCGATGGTGTCCATACACATGTTCAATCGAAAAAATGGTATCAAAACTGAATGCAAGTAACCATCTTCCAATGAACATGGAAATCGGATCCCAAGTTCGATGAGTCAATTCATGAGCTGTAATGGTTCCAACAAGGCCAATCATTAAACCGGATAAGATGATTGCATAGACATGCTCTATGATTGTCGTATTTGTTTTCGCAAAATTAAAATCATAATCGAATATTTGAGAAAGCCAGGATCCAAATCCGAGGGTATCGGTCGGACTAACTGTCCATACGGAGCTAAAAAAAATGACACATAAAATAGGTAATGCCATCCAAAGTTGTAAGGTCAATACATCTGGTCTTGAAAAATTAGGAGTACTTTTGTCATCACCAGAAATCGCATCTCCAATAATATAAAAGAATAAGAGGGAAAAAAATCCAATCGTAGTATAGAACCCTCCCATAAGTAAACTCACTACAGACATGATCGCCACAGCATGGAATAAAAAAAATTTTAGATAATCAAAAAATCCTGCTTTGCTTCTATTCTGTATGTCATCTATGTTTAAACTCAAACTGTGATCGATTGTTGTAAATCGATCGGCATAAATGGAATGTTTTGGAATTCCCATTAAGGTTAATTCTTTGGTGGCAGAATCTACCATCGGAGGTGGTCCACATAGATACGCTTCTGTTTTATTAGTGATGTATTCCTTAATTTTTGATGTGACGAGACCTCGTTCTCCTTTCCAAGAACTTTCTTTTGGTTCTTCAGAGAGAACTGGAATAAAATTGAATTTCCCTTTCCATAATTTTTTTATTTTTTGAAGTTCATTCAGTTTGTATAGGTCTTCTTTTTTTCGAGCACCAAAAAGTAAGGTGAGCGGCCGTTTGGTGCCATTCAATATCCCTTGTTCTAAGATTGCAAGGATTGGTGATAGTCCACTTCCACCAGCAATCATAAGAATTGGGTTTTTACTATCTCTTAGATAAAAATTCCCAAAAGCACCTTTGACTTTTGTTTTTTTCCCAACTAAATTTTCATTGAATATATAATTTGATAATTTTCCACCGGGAACGTTTCGTATGATGAAAGACACAATCCCTTTCTCATTGGGTGCATTTGCGATGGAATAATTTCGTTCTGCATCCATTCCTTCGATGGAAAGAGATACATATTGGCCAGCCTTGAAGTTGATGGGTATTTTTAGTTGGATCGTGATTTCACAAATTTCTTTTGTTAAAAATTTTTGTCTGATGACTTGCCCTAAAATGAATTCCTTGTTTGGAACCCGAATCTCTACATCTGTTTGGGGTATGGATTGGCAAGCTAGGATATAACCATTGTTCAACTCTTCATCTGATAATAAATAACCTGTTTCCGTTAATTCTTTGACCTTCCCATGGATTAACTGGCATTTGCAGGTAGCACAGCCACCGACACGACAACTATGGGGGAAATCAATTCCCTGACGTAATGCCGCACTCAAGATGTTTTCATTGGAAAGAAGCTGAATCGTGGCTCCGTTGATTTTCGCTTGGATTGCGGTTTTACTAGCAATTGGTTGCATTGTCTTTTTTGTGCTGATTTGATCTGTTGAGAACATATCCAACTCCATTCCTTTTCACGCAATTGGCCCGAATCCAAGAAAGCATCATTCAACCCAATTGGGGCTTTTTATCGAACGATTGTTATAAATAAAGTAATGCGAACTTAAGTCAAACAGAAAAATTCTGTTTTTTTGCTTAGAATTGGCAGGTGGGAAATTGGTTCGGGTACTGGTCGCATGAGGGGGAACTCAAATGGATTTCCAGAATCCCAATGACCAAGAGAATTGCCACTTGGTCCGTTGACCTGGGGCATAAGAACTAGTTCCGAATCAGGATGGTCAGAAACATCCATTTGGAATTCGAAGACATGAGCTACTTTTCCCATGATATATCGTTTGTTTCCTTTGGTATTTGATAGTATTGGGTTTCTTTTTGATTTTAGTTATGCGTTATATGGGGTCAATCCTCCCTATTGATCCGATGGATCGACCTGAGATCATTTGTTTTGCTGAATCTAGAAAGAAATTGACAACGACCCTCATTCTTTGAGACGCAAAAAACATTTGTTAATTGAAAAATAATATAAAATGATTTGCTATTTATTCTGAATCAAAAGATAGTGGTAACAGATTCAAAATATTATCGTTTTTTTAACCACTAGTAGTCCTCACTTTCTTGCATTCTGATCTCTTTCATTAGTTTTCCCCTGCATTTTCGTTGTTGTTTTTACCTAAATTCCTTACCGGAAAGTCGTTTCTAATCCATTAAATTTTCAGAGTCAAATTAAACTAATAAGGACATCACATGTCAACAAACATCTATGTAGGAAACCTATCGTACGAAATGACGGAAACTAAATTAAACGAACTTTTTTCAGTTCATGGCGCAGTTTCATCAGCAAAAATCATTACTGACCAGTATACTGGCGGTTCAAAAGGTTTTGGTTTTATCGAAATGAAAGACCGAAATGAAGCTGATAAAGCAATTAGCGATCTAAACGGAAAAAACATTTTAAACCGTGAAATGAAAGTGAATATTGCAAAACCAAAAACAAACAACTGGAACTAATCATTTCAATTTTGTTTTGAATGGAATAGGCTAATGAAACTTCTTCTATATTGAAGGGATTCATTAGCTTGTTCTTTTTTTATACCTCTCTCATTTCCCACTGACTATACCCTCCACCAAATCTGGTAACATTCATTTCTCTTGATTGTAAAAAATTGAGTGCATTCACAGACAACAGGCACATAGGTCCTCGACAATACACGATGAGTTCCTTGTTTTTCGGAAATTTAAATGATTCAATTTCGTTATAAGGAATGTTCACAGCTTCTGGAATATGACCTTTTTTGTACTCTTCTTTGGATCTGACATCTATTAGCAGGATTCCCCCTTTTTTCATTTTCTTCTGCAATTCATCGAGTTGGATATTTGAGTTTTTGTATTTTAGTTTGGAGTTCGATTGGTCATCCAATGCCGAACTAAATATGGCAAACTTTTCTAATGCTAAAACTAATTCCTTCATTGGCCCAGATTCCCATCGATAGAGAATTCTTTTGGCTAAGATTTGTTTTGATTTCTGTACTCAGTCGGAGTTAATTTTGTAACTTCCTTAAAAGCTCTGATAAATGAATTTTTTGAATTAAATCCAACATCAAATCCAATTCTCAAAACTGTTTTTTTTGTATCGAGTAATGCGATTTTAGCATGTTCAATTCTTTTCTCTTGGATGACATCAATCAAACTTTTGCCAAAAAATCGATTGCATACTTGAGAAGTTGAATGATTGGATAGACCAAGTGTATTTGCAATGTTTGCAAGATTTAAGTCCCCATTGAATAAGTAATCTTTGTTGTTGACTATTGTTTCCAAATGTTTACCTAGTTCCAACATTTGTTTTTCTGGGATGTATGATTTTTGATATTTTGATGGATCCTGTTTTTGAATCTGAAGATGGTTCATTATATTTTTATCTAAATATATTCGATGCCAAGCAAACCCAAGAATCCAAATGGAAATTCCTAGATTGGAAATCGTTTCAGATATTTTCCCCGGTAGAATAACACATACCAAAATACAAAACAAGAGCCAAATGATAAGGTAGAGGAGGTATTGATAAAATATTTTTCCTTCCCAGTGAATGTCTTTAGCGAAATGTTTCATTTCGATTTGAAATCGGAAATACAATCTTAAAAAAATAAAGAAGGAATAACCGAGAATCATCATTTGGATGATGTTCAATTCGCTAAAAAAATCGTTTGTTGCGATATCGGATAATATCTTAATTTTATCTTCCGCGTTTGAAAGATAAAATGGTGTTTCATACAATAGAAATAGGATCGGAACGATTAAATAAATTGGATTCCAGATGGCTTTTTCTTTGGGAATACCAAAATAACGAACGACAGAGACCGAAAAGCTAGGAGCAATACAGAATCCAAATAAATAGCCTACTTTCATGAGGTGAGGGTATTCGATTATGTTTCCTGTGAAATAGACTAGGTTGCAAGCCATGAACATTGCTAGGAAAAGAAAGAAGAACCCAAGGTATCGACTAGATATATTTTTACTTTTCTCTTGAAGTCCAAAATAGAAGCCGAGAAAAATTGACTGGATCAATCCTGCGCTGATTAAAATCGAACCTAACATTCAAAATCCCTATCTTCTTTCATCTTCTCTTTTCTTTAATTCTTTGAATAGAAAGAATTTTTAAAAAAGAAAGGTCCCATCCGATGGGGTGGGACGACAATTTTTGAATCTTGGATGATAATAGAGATACATTCGATGCGAATAAGAGTTTTTCTATCTATTATTTTTCTTACGTGCTGTCTTATGGGACAATCTGTACATGGTACTCCAACGTTTTCTAAGGAAGAGTTTTCCGTAAATTTATTTCGAGCGCCCTCTATATCAAAGATACACTTATGTATGAACTTGGGTATCGCTTTATGTTATGGAAAGGATTTAGTTTTCGAATTGGATTGATCGTACTTTCTGCAGAGGGTTCTTCGACAGAGCTGAATCCAACACCTGGTATTAGTTATTCACATTTTTTTTAAGAGGTTAAATATGATAAAAGAAACAATCAAATGGAATCGAACGATTGGCATGGTATTGATTTTGATACCAATTCTGATTCAAATTCCCTATACGATTTTGATCATTCAATTTCAGTATCCAGAGATATTGAGAAAGCCAACAGAAGTGATTCTAAGGGAATTTCATCATGGTGGTTCCTCCTTCATTTGGACATGGTGGTTTTTTGGAATATCGGGACTTCCACTTATATTTGGATATCTTCATTTGTATTTGAACACGAAACAATTCAGTCCCTTGTTATCTCTGTCAGCTGTCATTTTTGGGATTGTTTCTTTGTTTTTTCAGCTCATTGGTTTATTGCGATGGGTATTTGTTGTACCTATTCTTTCCAATGTATGGATGGATCCAAATTCTTCAGAGATGATCAAACAGGCGGCATTACTCAATTTTCAAACGATCCATCATTTGTTTGGAGTTTTGATCGGAGAACATTTAGGTCAACTTTTTACAATCCTATGGATGTTTTTGGTGTCCCTTATGAGTTGGAAACATCAAATTTTTCCGAAATGGATATCCGTTTTTGGAATTGTTTCTTCTTTTATCTACACTCTTGCCCAATGGGAATTGTTTTCCCTCGTGGTGCCAGAAGTAGGTGAGATCCCATTTGCTGGACTCATTGGAAGTTTGTCTTGGTTATTTTGGATGGTCATGATGGGAATCCAGATGATCAAAAAAAATGTTGATCAAATTCCAAACTAATTGATTGAACTCGACTGACCGATCCGATCATAGATTGGATTGGTGGGTTAAGGGCAAGGATGTCCTACAATTTTTTTATACTTACTTGATAAGTAACATTGTACCAATTCTCGATCGCTTGCGGAGAGAACTTGGTCATAATAGATTAGGTCTCCAATGTGACCATCTAGATAATCTCCATTATTTGGATAAGTCCCTGATGACCAAACATACCTACCAATACTCATATCATATGTCATACAATCGTATGCCGTTCCTGGTATGGATGAACTAGATACAACAGATCCATTTTTGAAAATATTACCAGTGGTTCCATTGAAATCAAGTGACATGAGAATGTTTTCACCTACACCTCCATAGTCCGTAGTCGTGGCCAATTTAACATTATTGATTTGAATGTCAAAAAGACTTAAGGTATTGTTTGGACCATTGTCAGTTAAATAGAGGAGTTTTTTCCCATTGTGAAAAATCCCATCATTTCCAACCATTCCAACGTCGTTAAACATCGCAAAGATGGTGTTCGAAGTAGATATTAATTCAGGCACACAAGAAGCCGAAAGATAAGTAGCATTCGTTTCATAAAAACGTACACCTGGGAATCCACCAATTCCAGTTGGATTGTAAACAGGTTGCGCGGAAGCACCAGCTTGGCTTACGTGAAAATTATTTCCACTCCGATCAAGCCAATATGTGACACAATTGGTACCTCCGATACAGCCACCTGGTCCCTGTATGGCACTTTCAGGCATTAAAAAAAACTTTAAACTGCTACTGGCAAGTGTTTGGCTCCAGGAACTCACTTGTGTTGGATATGGACCTGATATGGCGCGTATTTCCGATACAGATAAAGGCCGATCGTAAATCCTAACATCATCGATCAGCCCCGAAAAATATCCAGTTGCAGTAATCAGCCTTCCAATGTCTAAACTACCACTGACACCCGTTAACCATGAGCTTTTGGAAAGAGAAATCCGCAACGTCCCATTTTCATAAACATCTGCAATTTGAGACATTCCATCGTAAACACCACATAAATGAATCCATTGGTTTGTAAATTCTTCATGAGGAGGAATCACATTTGCATCATCGTTCCATCCGAACATTCCTAAAATGGGGGAATTGACGACAAGTCCATTCCCTGTGGAATTGATTGCTGTTCCAAAGCTAAGAATGTATTGTCCAATGTTGGTAGGCGTTTTGAACCAAGCACATAAAGTACGACTACTTACTCCAATCGGAAGTCCATTGGGGTTTAGTTTTTGGAAATAAGAATTTGTGCCATTAAACGAATACGCTGTGTTCGGAAATCCATTTCTATCGGCGGCACCAACGGCAAAATTATTGGTGAGGTCATTCAAAAAATTTCCATAGTCTTTTCCACTTCCATTGAATGGATAATATGAAATGAGACCTGATGGAACTTGGATGGCTAGTTTTTGGATGGCATCATTATCGAGTGCACCATCAAAGAATTGAACGCGAGAGATTTTTCCTCGGAAGAAGAGTGCGTTACCAGCATCTCCTATTTTAAAGGTAGCACTCAATGGAGGTTGAGTTGGGTTTGTGGCAAATACGGCAGCGTCAGGTACTCCATTGATGAAAATCTGCCAGTTACTTGATAAGCGACGTACGGCAACATGAGTCCATCGGTTCAGGGGCATCTTCATCGTAGTTGATGGACCGTCCACAGCACCTAAACCAATTTGTAAACTGCCTGTTGAATCTATCTTCAATCCATATCCATCAACTCCACCTAAACCATTGTAAAGAATAAACTGATTTGAGTTATTTGCGTAGGAAAGAACCCAAGCAGAAAACGTGATGTCGTCTGTTTTTTGAGAGAGAAGTCCAGAAGAGTTGATGGAATCAGACAAGCCATTGAACTCATAGGCACCATTGATCACTCCATTCTCATCCGATTTTAAAATCGGCGAACCGATGATGGTTCCATGATTGGTTCCAATGGAATCATTTGCACTACCATCAAAAGAATAGTGTAAGATTTCTGCTGGCTCTAAAAAACGAATTGAATGGTTTGCTTGGTCTGAAATGTAAACTTTTTGTCCATCACTAGTGATGAATCCTGGAAATTGAAAGAGACCATTCCCAGTGGCATTGTCCGCATATCCTGGTGAACTTCCCACTAACGTAGTGACTTTGTTAGTTGATATATCTAAATGACGGATGCGGTGGCCTAACCATTCCGAGATGAATAAATTTGTCCCATCGGTTGTGATGCCATGCGGATCATTGAACTGCGCTGAAGTTCCAAATCCGTCTGTTGAAGCCTGGACTCCATCCCCTGCAATTGTATCAACAGCATTGGTTCCTGTAAGGTCAATCCTACGAATTTTATAACCACCACCTAAGCCAACATCTGTTACATAAAGGTAACTTCCAAGTCCTACGATACCGATGGGTGATACAAATCGAGCGTTCGTACCAATGGGATGATTGGCAAAACTACAGAACCCAGGTCCACCTGCCAATGTTGATACTGCCGTTGTCACGGGATTCACCGAACGGATGAGACAGTTTCCACGATCCACAACGTAAATCATCCCATTGTGGATTGTGATCCATGAAGGGTTTGTAAAGGTAGCTAAGATCCCAGAAGTATTATTTGATGCACCACCACCACCCGAACCAACAAACGTGGATACGGCGGCCGTCGCTAGGTTGACAATTCGGATTCTGTTTCCAGTCAGTTCTAATACAAATAGGTTGTTCCCGTTTGTTGTAATCCCGACAATCCCGTTAAACTGTGCAGCTGTTCCCACACCATCCAAACAATTGGTAGTCACAGCTCCAGGGCAAGTTGTGCCTCCTCCTGTATTGCCACCGGCAAGGATGGTTGTTGTCCCTGTTAGTTTGTCAATTTTCCGAATCACGGAATTTGTAGAGTCGACTACATAAATGAAATTTGAATCCGTTGCTAGCATAGCAGGACTGTTAAATCGAGCGGCTGAGGCAGTGGCACTTGGAACCGCACCACCAAAAACCGCTCCTGCCCCACTGGGAGTATTGGTAGGAAAGGATCCTGCAAGAGTTTTCACTGCTGTTCTTCGGTTGATTAAATTTGGTCCTAAGTTTGCACCTGTAGTTGAATATAAATTTCCAGAAACAATGTATCCTGTTACGCAAGTGATGAATATAGTTACATTTGCTGTGGTTACGGTACCAAATGAAAGAGAAGGGTTGTCAAATGAACAAACTGTTCCCACTGGTTGAGAGGAAATGGTGATCGCATAATTAGTACCTGACGGTTGAATTGTTGTGAATTTTTGAAGACCGTTGGCAGAGAAGTTTAATGTTTCTGTCGCATTGTTTTGAACAGAAATTGCGCCAGATAGTCCACTGACATTCACTCCCACTTCATAAAAGCCAGGGCCAATTCCGCATGTAACGCTAACGTTTGTTATGTGTGAATTTTGAACAACACCTTGTGCATTTGCAATTGAGCAGGTAAGCCCAACTCCATTCGTTGTTAAACTTACATTATAACTTTGTCCTGTACTTAATTTGGTAGGGAATGAAAAATTTCCATCGGAGGAGACCGTAATGGAATCATTCACATTGGTAAGGGTCACGGAAGTCCCAGGTAATAATCCTGAAACAGCTCCTCCAATATTATGCCCTGTAAATTGAGGTCCTGAAACGATGCGCAAAAAAGCAAAGTAGTCTAATGGACTTCTGGATAAAGTAGGGATCGAACAGGTGTAAAACAAAAAGGGAACGAATAAGACCATCAAATTCTTCATTTAGTCGCCCCTTTATTGATCAAGAATTGGTTCCTGTTCATTTTATTCAAGATATTTCGTCGGAGAGAAGGCTCTGTTTTCTCCAAAAAAATATAGATTCATGATGCAAAGGTTCGAAAGGAAATGTAGGGAAAATTTCTCAGTCATAGAAATTCAAGAATACTGGCAAAATTGGAAATAAAAATGTTCAGAAGTATATATCGGAACGACTGAAAGTAAAGATCCTACTATACTTTATGAGTCATGATGAAAATTAAAACCCACGGCATATTTTGGGACGAGTCACAAGTCAATCATTGGCGAATGATTTTCATCATCGTTCTTTTTTTTACACTGTTCTGTAAACCAAGCGATTTGGAAAATGCAAACGATCTCTACAGTCAAGAATTTGGTGAAACACAAATTTTGCTCTGTTTATTGAAAGGTCCAATATGTTCTCTCCAACAAAATCGAATCGCCATTCGGCCATTGGTTCATTTAGAGTTTAACAATGCATCATTGGCCAATTCTGGACCTGTGACTTTAAATTTTTCATCACAAGAATGGTCACCTAATTGGACAACAGGTAAAGATGGAGATGTCAATGGAGGGATCAATTTTAATACTAATAATAGATATTACTCTTCATTATTAGGTGAAGATGCAAGCTTACCATTGGGAGCAAATCCTAGAACACTATGTGCTTGGATCAAACCTTCTCAACTTCCAACAGACGGGTAGCATCAATTGGTCTTTCGATATGGAACGACCAACAGTGCCAATGCTTCGGTTTTGGCACTGTCAACGGCAACTACAAATAAGGTTTCTCTTTTGGGGAATGGGTATGATGCCCTCACAGATTATACAGTTCCATTGAATACTTGGTCACATCTTTGCACAACGTATAACGGCGGTAATACTGCAAATTTCTATGTGAATGGAAATTTTGTCGGAAGTCCGTCTTTTACCGGTACAGGACCTCTTAATACAATTTCTGGTTCCTTTGTCATTGGAACTTGGACTGGGAGTGGAGGATTACCATACTATTGGTGGGGTGATTCGGATGATCTACGAGTGTATGATATTGCATTGAGCGGTACACAAATTACCGAGATTTATCACTTGGGTACGGCTTACCTTGAGTGAATCGAATCGTTATAAAATCATTGGGATTAAAGGCAATTTTTATTAGATCGATATAGTAAAGTAATTTGGATACTTGCACCTGTTAGTTCAAAGTTTTAAGAGAATGTTTATATTGTACTGGACTCATGCCTGTCGTTTTTTTAAATTCGACGTTGAAGGCAGTTTTGGATCCAAACCCAGTCTCATAAGCTCACACCTAATTTAGAATTGAGCAACTCTGAAGTTTGTTGGACAGTCAGTCCAATGGCTCGTGAGGAAATTTCTAAATCCAGTTTATCATCAAGTTATGGTTTTGAATATTTCATCCATGAATCTAATTGAGTGAGTGATTCTTCTGTATTGATGGCATTGAGATTTGATTTCGTATATCGTAAATGACTATCCTTATCAGTTTTCAAAGAGAGAATTCGGTGTAGGATGTCATTTCGTTCATTCTCAAGTCTTTCATATTTTTGTAAGAGGTTGAATAAGGAAACATTCCTAAAAGATAAAACATAGTGTTGTAACTTATAATAAAGTAAGAACCCCAGCTAATTAGAAAAAAAAGAAATTGTCTTTCCCCTTTTAAAAAATTTCGGAATGCAGTTCCAAGTATCAGTGGAATAGAGATTAGATAAATGTATGTTGCAATCCTTGAAAAAATTTTGGTAGTATTTGCGATGAGAATGGCAGGAACACAAAACAATGCAAATAAACCGAGTACGACTAATATAGTATCGATTCTGAGATTTGTTACTTTTGGTATTTAATGAATATGAATCATTCATATTGCTGAAAATAAAAGCTAACGAAAATTAAGTGTCTCTAGATTGATTAGTAGTTCATTTCTTCGGAAATATCAAAAGGAATCGACTTCCTGAATTGGATTCCGATTCCACTTGGATATTTCCATGATGTAATCTCATTAATTCAAAACAAAGTTTCAGTCCTATCCCAAAACCTTTTTCACCTAAAGTTCCAGGTGAAGACATTGGCTCAATGAATAAATCCTTTTGGCGTTCGATCGGAATTCCAGTACCTTCGTCCTTAATTGAAATTATAAAACTGTCGTTAGTTTCTAAAAAGTCCATTTGGATTTTACCTTTT
Source organism: Leptospira biflexa serovar Patoc strain 'Patoc 1 (Paris)' (assembly GCF_000017685.1). Lineage (NCBI taxonomy): Bacteria > Pseudomonadati > Spirochaetota > Leptospiria > Leptospirales > Leptospiraceae > Leptospira > Leptospira biflexa. The sequence continues at coordinate 2,890,043 of NC_010602.1, read as the reverse complement.
GGGTGGCTAAATTTGATCGCATTTGCTATTAAATTTCGAAGTATCTCAAGAAAAATCGAAGAATCTGCAAACACTTTGGCCGAATCAGCTATCAAATTCACGATGGACAAAGATTTTTTTTGAATTTCAAAAGTGAAAGTATCAACAACTTGTTTTAAGTGGTCGTTCACAGTGATTTGTGTGATCTGTAAGTGTATTTGTCCTTTGTCTATTTGGAACCGATTTAAATTTAATAAATGTTCAATCGTTGACATTGCATTTTCTAAAATCGCAAATACTTGATTTAGAATATGTGTTTTGTCGTCTTCAGTTGTTTCTTTGTCGGTGGTTAGAGTGAGTGCCGAATACACAGTGCTAAGTGGAGATCGTAAGTCATGTGCTACAAGTGATATAAACTTATCTTTCCATTGATTCGCATCCTCCGCAATTTGTTTGGCTTCTTTGTATTCTTTTGTTCTCACTATAATGGTTTTTTCTAATGATTCGTTTAATGTTGCGAGTTCATTTTTCAAAGTTTCATTTTTAATGAACATTTTAGTAAAGTATGAGGCAAGAAGTAGTGATTGGAACAATACAGTAGTTAAATATGAATATTTTAAAATAAGAGTTTGATGAAAGATTCCATATAAATATAAGGTATCGTTAATCGCACTTAATAGTAAAAACAATTGGATTAATAATAAACTTACAGCAAGTTGTTGCTTTTTGATCGCACTTCTTGTTAGACAAATTGTCGAATAGAGTAAACCCGAATTTGTGAAAACAAGCCCGATGAAAGTTGTTTTCGATCCTATCTCTGTAGGAGTCAAAAGAACAAAAGAAAACAAAACAAAAGAGATTGTAGAATAAATATTAATAACTCTTTTTGAAAACTGATTTGGAAAAAATTGGAATAAAAAATAAAGATAAAATGGCATTGCTAAATAAAAAATGAGCGATAGAGCAAAAGCAAAATGATAAGGAATCGCGTGATAAATATAATATAGGACATCGCCATTCAAAGAAAGTGAATGAAAAGCAGTTGTGAGGCAAAATAATCCAAAATATAAAATTAATTTTCTAGTTCTCCTGAAAAAGAATAAAACAAAGTGATAAAATGCCATAAAGAATAAAGCGCCAGATAACAGCGAATCTAATGCGATTTCTTTGATAAGATTGTTTTGTATATCTTGGTAAAGTCCAATCTTTGGTGCATACCAAAATGAGCCATCATCATGATGAAAATTTGAAATATGTACTAGTATGTTTGTAACTTTTTTTGGATGAGGAAGGATTAAAATTCCAGAACGCCTGGTTGGTTCCATGGTTAGTTTGTCTGTACCAACTTTACCTAGTGAAAGAGATTCCTTCCCGTCGACAAACACGCGCATAGCGGCACCGCCTGTTTGGAAAAAACGTATACTAAAAATTTGCTGGTTCGATCCTTCTGGGAAAATAATTCTTAATTGGTAAGTAGCAAATCCAACGCCAGAGTGTATTTCTTTCCATCGTTTCCCAGTCGCTAGGTAGTTCGTAGAATGATTTTGTTTTGCTTTTTGAATTTGGTTAAAGGTGAACGCGTCTGTATCGTTTGATAGGGGAGAGGTGAACTCGTTCCATTGAAATTCCCAATCTCCCGCCAAAGGAATTGACGTTTGTTCTATAAAATTGACTTGAGATAGATCGATGACTCCTTGTTTTGAAATCGGTAAATTTTCCGCATGAAGGCTTCCACTAGTGTAAAAACTGAGAAGAGAAAAGATAAAAACCCAACGTTTCAAATCCATTTTGGTCCAGAAGACAAATATCCTGAACCAACTTTAGATTTCCTCTCTTAGATTCAAAGGAATATTTGATCGATCCTTACGGAAGTTGTACAAGTCCCTTTTTATTTTTCCACAACATATATTTTTCTAAAATGAGTTTACCAAAATTATAAAAAATATTTGGGATCATTAATTCAAATTGTCTTGGTTTGAATAGGTGATTGGTTAAGATCCAAACTTCTTTTTTACCAGCATCCATAATACAAATCCCTGGAATTTTTCCGAAAGGCATTGTTTTGAATTTTCCATTACCTTTGATATCATTCTTAATGTTCTCTGCGACAATTTTACCCATAACATCCGAAGGGAATCCAGTTTTAGGTACACCAAAAGGTGCAGCAGATTTTTTGAAAGGAGCAATGACTTCTACAGCAAGACCTGCCGCATATACATTCTTAAAATTTATATGTTGATAACCTTCATTAGTGATAACAAAACCCTTTTCATCGACTAGTTCTGGCGAGTTTTTCATGACATCTGCTCCTAAGAAAGGAGGAATCATCATGGACATTTTGTACGGTATGTTTGTATCATCACCTAATGTAATATTGTGTTTTTCGATTTTTTTGATCGTAGCGTTCGTATGCCACTTGATACCATACATTTTCATAAAGATTTCTAACATTGTTTGGCCTCCGACAATACCACCGATCCCAAAATGACCTAAAAATGGTTCCGGAGTGATCCAAGTAATATCCACTTGATCGCGAACTCCTCTTACCCGAAGATATTTATCTAAATTGAAGAGATATTCATAAGCGGCACCCATACAACTTGCTCCTTGTGTTGCCGCAACGACCACTGGACCTGGGTTTTTGACTAAATCTTCAAATGCGATCGCAGATTTTTCTGCAAGTTCAGGTGTGACAATACATTGGATCATTTTATCTTTTGGATTTAGGTTTGGCAAAATATCAAAGTTAAGTGAAGCACCTGTTGCAACGACTAAGTAATCGTAACTGATTTCTCCATTTTTTTCCGTGATCACTACATTGCGATTTGGTATTACTTTTACACCTCTGTCATGAATGAATTTTACACCTTTTTTGTTTAACATTGGTTCTACGGCAAAGGTGATATCTTTGACTTTGCGGATTCCAAAAGGTACCCATATCAGAGAAGGTACGTATAAAAAATTACGAGAAGGTGAAATTACCAAAACTTCCACTTCGTTCCCAAGTTTTCTTTTTACGGAAATAGCTGCTGTGACGCCGGCAAAATTACTTCCTAGGACTAAAATACGTTTCATCTTTTTTCCTCGTCATATAGTATACAGGGTATCCTATATGACGAATATTCCCAAAAAAATCTAAATTGGGAAACTTATTTTGGAGTAGGATTTTTTTAAATTTTCTTCTTTGACTAGAATGATTCTAGTTTCGGAAGTTCAATGCGGTGGTAACCGCCAAATGGTTGGTTACCTCGTTCCGTGATATTCCCACCAATGAACAAATATTTGCCAAATAGTTTTTGGTTAAATGTCACTCCAGTTTGTGTCACCTCCCATGCCTTTATTTGATTTGTATTTAAATTGATAAAAGCAGTACCAGATGCGTTTGTCGTATTGACTGACGTGAATCCACCATGTAAGACCATCAAACCATCGTTACTGATAATCATTTGATAAAATACTCCTCCATTTAACTGGAATTTGTTGGATTCAAATACACCTGTCCCTTTTGTGAAACTTGCCAAATATTGATTGTTGGAACCTCCAATGGTAGAGAAGTTTCCACCTACATAAATGATTCCGTTGTATGATGCGAAGCCAGAGACATCTGAATCTGGAAAAGAGGTTGGAATACTAATCGCCAATCCATCTGATTTATTCACCGCTCGTATAAAACTTGATGCGCTTCCACCGGCTGTATTGAAAAGGCCACCTAACAATATTGAATCACCTAAATCTAAGATGGAACTCACTTGGTTGTTTGGATCAGGAGCCCAATTAGTTAGAGAAAAATTGTCCAGAGAATATGCTGCCGCATTACTTCTAGCTGAACCACTGACGGTCGTAAAAGTCCCAGCAAAATAAAAATTAGTCTCATCGGATATCAATTGAGTTACATTTCCAGTTGTTATGGTGGGATTGAAAGAGGAGAGTTCATAGGATGGCAAACGAAATGCAGCTAATCTTGTTCGTGACAGGCCACTGATTGTTGCAAAATATCCACCTATGAATAAATGATCATTTTTAATATGGAGAACAGCTACTTCATTGTCAATGGATGGAGCCCAATTCGTTGGTAAACCTGAATCTAAATAAACTGAAGCAATGTTTGAACGATCCACATAATTGACAGTACCATTTCCTCCTGGAATCATAATACGACTTCCATCTAACGAAAATCCAGCGGAAGCAGAGGGATAAGAGAATGGATTCAAAAATCTAGGGTTCCATTCTCTTATCGAATTGGTATTGGAATCAATACTTGCGCCATAATTTCTATTTTCACCTAACACAGATGTAAACGATCCAAACAAATAGATTTGGCCATTGGATTCAATCACTTGGTGGACATTCCCGTTCAAAGCGTAATTAATGCCTATGTCTGTTCCGGTATTAGAATCTACAACAGCAAAATTGGGCCTAGCAGTTCCACCATTCACAGCGGTAAAAGAGCCACCGACATATACTTTTTGTCCAGAGACTGCGATAGCATCAACAATACCGTTAAAATTTGGATCCCAAGCGAGCACAGTACCGTTAAGATCTAGAGCAAATACATTATTTCTTGGAGTTGTAAATGCTCCGCCAACGATGATCGCAGGAGTTCCAGAAATGGTTCCAAAAGCTAACGCTCGAACCGTACTGTTTAGAGCTGAAGAAGGTACAAAACTATCTAAAGTAGAGTTTGATAAATCAATCCTTGCAATTCGATCCCGAGCAAATCCATTGACAGTACTAAACTGACCTGCTATGTATAGTTTTTGATCATATATTAAAAGTTTTTCAACAGCGGAATTTACATCCATTGCCAAAGATTCTAAAGCACCAGAAAAACGATTGATCGATACTAAGTTGTTACGAGCATTCCCTTCCCAAGAGTTGAAGACCCCACCTATGTAGAGTTTGTCGCCAAACATAACCATGGAATAGATGTTGGGAGGAGATCCAGGATTTGGTGTAAAGTTCGGATCTATTTTACAGTCTGGTAACATGTGAACCACATTTTGTATAGGAGTTCCTCTTACATAAGTGAAATTTCCTGCTATATAAAATCCACCATTCCCATCGGAAACAACAACCTTAGCCAAATCATTCAATTTCAAAAATGGACATTCAAAATTAGAAACAATTTTTCCTGTATTCGTATCAAGATAATAGGTTGAACCAACGTTAGGTCCAAGGGCATTAAAAGAGCCACCTAGGATCAGTTCATTGCCGTAAATTTCCATAGAATTGACTGTGGCACTTCCACCGAAAACTCCCCAATAATCAATATCGAAAGGCGAAAACGAAGGTAAACAGGAAGGGGAATTATCAGAAGTGACATATCGTAAGATGGTACCGAGTAAATAGGATTTTGAATTTGGATCACACCCATTGGATAGGTCTGGAGGTTTGCAGAAAAAAAGTAAGGGCAAAATCAAACTAAAGGATAGAATGCGCATGTAACAATTTTAGAATCTCGTCAATTTCTTTCTAGTTCAATTTCAGGACTCCTCAGGTTCTGGGGGAATAGAGCCTTAAGGGAATCTTCTAATCTTCTTCAAAAAATAAAAATACTCGCTACGCCAGTGTTAAAAAGGTTTTCAATTGATTAGCGAAAAGGAAAGTTTCCTCTATGCAGAACTATTTTCAAAAAGCGAATTTCAGAACGATTTTTATCTTTTTTTTCTTATCCATATTTTCACTGGCATGTGCTTGGAAAGGCATTCCCCTTGAAAAAAGAAAAAACATCCCGAATTTTAAACCCGATGGTTGTGAGCACAATTCTGAAATTAGAACCTATCGTGCGTTATTTTTATTACCAATTTTCCAACACAATCTAAGCAATGAAAACGAAGTGATCCCTACAGATAGTTTGGTTGTGGAATCCAACTCTTATGCAAAACCTTGGGATATCATTTTCACAACTTTGGGATTTCTTGTCTCCTTCAATTCATCTACAGAGTCACTTGTCATTTGTCCTAAAAAACTTGTAATAGGTGCGGTACAAATGGAGGGGATTTCTCAGTTACCTCCCTCAAAATTATCTTATTGGTATGCAAATGGAAATTCATTACCAATCCATTCGATCAGTTTCCCACCTGATGACCATCAGCTGACGGAAGACTCGAAAGAAAAATTAATTCTACTGACTCGAGAAATTCTAAAGTCTGAGATAAGTTTTAGAATCATTTTAGTTGGGAAATCACATACAACTGGAGATATCGCCTATCAAACCCGACTCGTAAAACGAAGGTTTGATGAAATACGTCAGATATTAACGCAAGAGTCAATCGATGAAAATCGTATCTTATCTTTAATGGCAGAAAGAGATCAAAAAAGTGTTAACTCGGAAAAACTTGATGATTCACAATCGGCAATTTCCGTTTATTTGGTCAAAGAGTGATTTTGAATACAAAGTTTCCAAAACGTATTTAAGATCCGAACCAATTCTGTCTTATGTTGAGTATTATTATACCAGTTGATATAGATACGAATACATACTATCAGGAATCCCTTCGAAACTTTCAAAATCGAAACGATGTGGAGATTATCATCGTGAATAAGGAAGAAGCATTCACCAGAGCGGAACGATTGAATTTAGGCTTCCACCGTTCCCATGGTGAAATGATTTTATTACACCATCCGAGAAGTAAATTAGCGAATGAAGCGATTGAGTTTTTAATTTTAGAAAGTAAAAAGAGAGAAAGTAGTATTGTTTGGGGAGGATTTTTCCATCAGTTTGATGTTCATCATTTCTGTTTACATTTGGTTTCCTGGTATTCCAATTTCATTCGCTTCAAATTAAAGGGGATTGTTTACTTAGACCATTGTATTTTTTTTTCGCGCCAAATTTGGGAACGCGATTTACCGATTCAATATTTATTTGAGGATACAGAGTTGAGTTACCAATTTCGAAGAGTAAAACAACCAATTTTACTTCCTTATCCATCCATTACTTCAGCCCATCGATATTTAAAAAATGGAATCTTTAAACAAATTCTACTGAATCTTCTCTTAAAAATTGGCTATTTTTTTAAGTTACCGTCTTCCTTTTTATTTTATTTATACCAATTGTAAACGTTGATGAGTTGAAAAAGACGGACATTACTGTCCGTTTTTTAAATTATAAATGGAAATCGCCATTGGCTTCTGGTTGGTATTTAATCTCAGTAATTTGAAATCGATAAACACCATCTGGAACATTCCAAAAAATGACATCACCCGTTTTGTATCCAATACTTGCAGTTGCAATTGGAGCCAAGATAGAGATTTGATTTTGATCCAGATTTGAATCCTCAGGATATACCAATCGGAATTCCTTAAATTCTATCCCTTCCAAGTTTTTGATTTCAATGACAGAGTTCATTGTCACTACATTGGATGGAATTTGTTTGGAATCTACTTTTTGAGCACGTTCAATTTCTCCGAGTAAATCTTGTACATTCGCATCAGTTTTGTTTCGTTTCGAATACTCTAAAATCATTTTTTTTAATCGAATATAATCTAAATTCGTGATCGAAATTTTTTTCTTTGTTTTCATTCTAATTCTCCATTTTTGTCTCAGACAAAACTTTGATTTTATAAAGGACTGTATTTCTGTCAATAGGAACCTATTCACTTGTTTTGCATTTCTGAACGCCGATTATCTTTGAAATTTATTGATTGAGTTTCTTATCGCTTCTGTTAGTTTTCGCAGATCAAAATGAATTTTTTACGATGAGGTGAATATGATTTCAAAAATCAAACTGTTGATTGTATTGTTTTGTTGTTCCATGGTTTTTGGTCTTTCGGCGGAAGTTTGTGAAGAAAATGACCTGGCTTGTCAAATGCAAGGGAAAGTGGAATCCGCTGAAAATGAACCTGCATTAAATCCCGATAAAGTAGATGACAAAACTCACAAAGTTTGTTCGAAAAAACCAGATAGTGTCAAATGTTTGAAGAACCCAGATTGTTATTGGGATTCGACTGTAAAAGGCGGAAAATGTAAAGGGAAGGGACACCCATAGATTTCTTTGAAATCAATTTGGGATGGGTTCCTCGTGATCTGTCCCCAATTGATGGATCAGATACCAGCTGATTTGAGCTTAAGGTTTTCCTAATTAAATGTAGACAAGATTTGGTTGACCAATAAATGTTGCTATAGCAACATATGGGAAAAAATTTTGAATTAGAAAATTCATATGCATATTTGATCTACCGTACTGTTCGAGCTCTTAGAAAACAATTTATGCGTCTGGCAATGGAACAAGGTTTCGAATTATTCCCAGAACAATGGTTTGTTTTAGTGAAAATCATCAAACAACCTGGTTGTAGTCAGTCCGATTTGGGAAGAGATTTTGATGATCGACCATCCATGGCGCGAGCACTTCGGAACATGGAACAAAAATTATGGATTCGAATTGTCCCTGACCCGGAAGATCGTAGAAAACACAAAGTATATCCTACGAAGATGGGCATCGAGATTTTTAATACAATGGTTCCTGAAATTGAAAAAGAGAGAACCCGAATGTACAAAAAATTGACAAAAGAAGATTTTAAGGACTTCAAGCGAATTATTGATGAAATTTTTGACCAATCCATTGGTTGATTTTTTTGCATATATGTTGCTATAGCAACATATATAAAGTAGAGATTGGAAACGGATTATTGAATATCAGGGGGATATATGAATCAAAATCAAAATTTACAGGGAAATAACACTCAAAGTTTGGAGGAAACGTTTAAAACTTTTATAGGGGAAATTGATTCGAGACAAGTTGAATCATTGGAAAATCGGTTTCACGATCAGTTTTTGGATCATGTAAGTGTGAGCGGAATTTCTGAAATGATTGTATCGAATAAAGAGAAATACATTCAATCTTTAAGGGAAGGGAAGATTGGTGGGATTCCTAGAAACATTCAAATCAAATCGTTAGATATTATTGAAAATTTTGGAATTGTTACCGCAAATTTAGAAAGTAATTTGATGCAGTTTCAAACTCAGTATTCTTTTTTATGGACTGATGGGAGATGGAAAGTCATCCACGCATTGGTAGCCGCAAAAAAAAATTAAGAGATAATTGTTTTTTGATCAGTACAAAGATAGATTTCCCTTCATTGGATTGTTTCTGAAATTAACACGCGTTATGATTTTATTGACTTTCAATGAAGTTGAAAATTTCTTTGTCTCTTGATTTTATGTTATCGAAAAGGATTCCATAATGATTGGTGTTGATTTCAACACCTTTCGAATTCGGAATTCGTTGGATCATCTCGGTAAATGATTCCTTTGGTAACAAATCATCATTTGGAAAAAGATTCATCTGGGTTGCTCTTAAAACTAGAGTTGGTATTTTGATATTTTCAAAATCAGGTTTTCGATTGTATAACATTCGTTTGATCGTTCTTTTGGGATGTAATAATAGATTTAAAATGACTTTCCAAAGTTGAATAGAGCCACCCATTTCTTTCAGTTCTTCTTCCATAACAAATTTTGGCATGTGGCAAATAAAACCATTCTGAGAAGCGTGTAGTTCTTTTATGAAGTAGTCATTGATCTTTTTGGTCCATTTTGGAACGAGAGGTGAGTTTTTGACCAAATTGATGTATTCTTCCTTGCTACGGTAAATCACATCCAATCGTTCAAAGGATTGTTTGAGAACTTTCAAAATTTGAATCCGTTTTTGAACTGATAAAAGTCCACCACCGTCCATCAGGATCATCGCTTTCGTTTGTTCGGGATATAAAAGTGTATAACGAAGAGCAATCATACAACCAAAGGAGTGAGCTAATAAAATAAAATTTTTAAGTTGATAGTGCTTGATAATCATATTTAAGTCTTTGATATGATTTTCGAATCCATACGCATGATTCGGTTTGGATGAATGCCCTCTTCCTCGCAAATCGTAGGATATCACTTTGTGTCCTTTTTTGTGCAATTGATTTGCGAAGGTTGCCATTGAATGTAAATTCCCCGACAAACCATGCAAACATAGAATCGGCTTTTTTTTGCCTGGCCAAATTCCAACATGAATTTGGATACCATTGATGGAGATATCTTCCTCAAAATAAGTTTTTGATTGAACTTTGTTTCGTTTTTGCATTGGACCAATTTTTGAATCTGCAATTCAATTCTGAATTAGATAGATAAGTTAACATGATTCAAAACTGGATTCATTTCAATGTTTTAATCCTATTTCCTTTGGGATTACTCTCCGTTTTTCAATCATTTGTCATTAAATTGTAATACTAGTCGTAATATTCGAATTTAAGAAATGGGATCTTTTTGAAATGTTGCTTTAGAACAGCAGTTTCAATATAAGTTCCAAACAATTTTCATTTGGATCGGGAATACAATGTAATGTTACGTGGCATAAAAAGATTAAATCGTTATGAGAACCGAATCATAAAAATTGTAAAGTTAGGTGGCAAGCTTGTCAGATTAAAACAATACGGATTTTCCACTAAAACGGAAGAAGGGTTTAGATTTCCAATTTATGTTTTAGAAATAGGAAAACCGAAAGCGATCAAAAAGAATGTATCTGGTTTGATAGCTGGTGTTCATGGTCTTGAAACCATCGGAATTCGAGTTCTCCTTGATTTTTTAGATGATTTGTTTGCTCGCAAAACATCTGTATTGTACCAAGAAATTAAAAATGGTGAGTTAGGTATTGTTTGTATACCTATTTTGAACCCAGGTGGGGTGGCACTCAAAAGACGTTCAAATCCCAAAGGTGTAGATTTGATGCGTAACTCTGGAGTAGAAGCAGTGAAGGCTCCATTTTTTTTCGGAGGCCATAAGTATTCCAATTTTTTCCCTTATTATCGTGGTAAGGTGTTACAAACCGAATCGCGAGTCCTGGATCGTTACTTTAACGAATACTTCCTGAATGCTGAAAATCAGATGATACCAGTTGTGGACATCCATTCTGGGTTTGGAACTGTAGACCACGTTTGGTGGCCTTATGCCAGTACGCATGATCCGTGTGCCGATGAGTCATTGTTTCAAAAAATTGGTCATCATTTTACAAATTCTTTGAATCACTTTTTGTATCGATTCGGACCTCAAAGTGAATCGTATACAACTCATGGTGATCTTTGGGATCGGTTGTATGACAAATTTCAGTCAATATCGAAAGCATCCCAAATTCCAAAAACAAGTCGGTTCCTCCCTTTAACGCTAGAAATTGGAACATGGTCAGACATTAGTTTGGATCCATGGAAGATATTTCGTAAAAGAGGAATTTTTAATCCTGCGCGTGAATCCAAACAAAAGTCTATCATCAGCCACAGGCGATTCCTATCTGATGTTATTCGGCTTGCCAAGATGGATCCTTCGGACATAACCGAAAAATAAATTATGTTCCGAATTTTCTAAATATTCTCTTTACCTTTTGGGAATTTCTGGTAATCTTTTCCAGCTGGAAAAATAAATTTCCTAGAGGGTAAAAACCGTGTACCAACTGAGCGAAGTACTCAATCTTGTTTTCGATAGCATTGGTATTTTGATCGTCTCACGCCTTTTTTGGTTGGGTCTTATTCCTAAATATTATCTCTTAATCTCTGGATTTCTTTGTATTTGGTTTAGTAATGTGTTTACGGTTTTAGAGGGCTTTTACTTCCCAGAAATTTTTAACCTTCTCGAACATAGCTTTTATTTTTTATCTTCCATATGTTTTCTCTTTAGTATCAAGATGGAAATTCTCGGTAATCACTAGTAATATGAACGTCATTGTCATTTTGAATGTATTGTCGCTTCTGGTCTACTTAGTTGCTGCTTTACAAATTACAGTATTACTTTTCAAAAAACCTAATTTTCGTGGAGAAGGCACATTCTTAATCCTATTAGCGTTAATTCCATGTTATGTGAATATTTCAAATATATTTGAACATGGATTTATGATGGATTATTTTGATGATTACGAAGGTTTTTTTAAAGATTTGTATGCAATGTTCATTTTAATCTTTTTGTATGTTCATACGATAAAAAAAGAACAAAAAACGAGAACTGAGCACGAGTTCCAAATCAAATCTGATTTAAAGTTAAAATCAAAATTACTCACAGAAATTCATCACCGAGTGAACAATAACTTACAAATCATTTCTGGATTGATGGCCCTTCAAATCGAATCTGAAAATGATGAAAAATTGACAACTTCGCTTAACTTAATTCAGAATCGTATCAAAGCGATAGCTTCTGTTCATAAATTGATTTATGGATCACCTAACTTACTATTTGTAAATTTAAACCAAATTTTTAATTCAATTTTGAGTAATTTGAAAATTACATACTTAAAAGAACATGCTGAAATAGAGTTTCGTGAACTGATCGAAGAAGGACTTGAGATGGATCTGGATCGAGCCATTCCCATTGGGTTGATTTTGAACGAACTTGTTTCCAATTGTTTTCGCCATGCGTTTAAGTATGGAAAACAAGGGTTTATCGAAGTTAGTATGGGTCGACTGAATGATGAATTTGTATTGATCGTTCGAGATAATGGAATCGGGATGGAAATTGATCCAGATGGCAAAGGGATTGGATTGATGTTAGTGAGAAATTTAGTCAAACAATTACGTGGAAATCTTGTCATTGGAAGTAATCAAGGTGTGAGTTTTGAAATTAGATTTCCAATTATCAATGCTAACCCGATACAAATATAATTTTCTATTTAGAGCAACAAAATCTCTTCGAGCTTTGTAATTTGGTAGTTTGATTGTTGTCGGAAAGGAAACGATCCGGATGGATCGATATAAATTGTGTCTACATTTGCTTGTTTACCTGCTTCCAAATCAAAGAGATAGTCACCGATCATCACTGTTTCTTCCGGTATAGCATTCCATTGTTTCATTAAATAAAAGATTCCATCAGGATTTGGTTTCGGGATTGCCCTTTCGCGGCAAACAATATCGTTCTGAGAAAAAAAATCAGATATACCTGCAGCTTTTAAAGTTTCTAAAGAATTTTTGAAACTATTTCTTGTCAGAATTCCCAACCTGTTTGGATTTACCTTTATTTCCTTTAAGAGAATTTCACATCCTTGAGAAGCTTTTGCCAGTTTGGCTATTTTGAGTTCAATATCATCGAGTTCTATTTTTTTTTGTTCTCTGATGTTAGGTGGCAATTGAGAGAGGGAAGTTAGGATATCATTGTCAATTGGAATCCCAAGCTCGTTTTTGATCGCCAAAAAATCATGTTGGGCAATTGTCAAAGTGCCATCCATATCAAAAATCCAATATTTTTTTCTTTTGTGAAGTTTCATCGTTTCATCATTTCATCGATTGATTCAAAGTCTTTTTTGGTGTTAATGTTTTTTAGAAATCTTTCTTCTCTTGAAGGAAGTTCAATAAACATCGGATTTGGTTCTAAGCTGTTAATTTTTTTTTGCAGTGAAAATTCAAGATTTATTTTTTCTTCGATGGAATGGCTCCACTTTTCTAACGTTAAATGGTTGTAAATTCCCAATAAAGGTTCAATTCCATTGGGAGAGCGATAGAAGAAGCCTGATATGTTCGGATTTTTTTGATAACAATCAATCAATCTTTTGATCGATTTCAGTTTAATTGAAGGAGTATCAACTGCTATGGTAAAGATCGCATTGTATTTGATTTGATTTTCAACGAAAAACTGGTGTGCCGATATCAATCCACAAAGAGGACCTTTCACAAGTTCATTTTGATCGACGATTAACGAATGTTTTGGAAGCCATGATTCATATCGATGAAGTTGTTCATTCCTAAGAGATAAATAAAAATCCGGTGAGAAGACATGGATTTTTTTGATGAGGACATTTACGAAATTTGATTTTTTTCCAAATGATAAAAAAGCTTTATCTTCCCCCATTCGAATGCTTTTCCCTCCAACAAGTAAGAGAAATATCAGATCATTCGTGATTTGTGTCATGAACACAACCCTTGGACCATTCCGAACTACCATCAGTAAAATATTCTTTTTTCCAAATGGGCACTTCGTGTTTCACTCTATCGATGATGTAACGATTTGCCAAATAAGCTTCCTCTCGGTGGACAGAGCCAGTGGATACGATGACAGCGATTTCTCCGACATCCAGTGACCCTAAGCGGTGAATACAATTTGCATATTGTAGTTCCCATTTGTTTTTCGAATCCATAATGATAGAGTGTATCATTTGATTTGCCATTTCTGAATATGCTTCATACTCCAAATGGGTCACCATCTTTCCTTCATTGAGATTCCTCACGATACCTGCGAAGAGCACATATCCTCCCATACTCGGTAGTGAAGGAATAATATCTGTAATTTCGATTTTGTTTTCTGTGATGTGGTCCATTTTTGATTCTTTATCCTCCACTTGAGGGAGGTAAAATTGCAATGATTGCATTTTCTGGAATGATTTCTGCTTCTTTGACAATTCTTTGATTGATAGAAACTCGACTTACATTCAAAATTTTAACTGCATTCGGATTTTGTTTGCCTAAGAATTCTTTTAGTTGTGAAACGTTAAAGTTGAATTCAATTTCAATCGTTTGTTTGATTGGAAAAAAATCTTTTAAAGCAGCAAAACATAATATTTCAACCTTCATTTAACCTCCGATAAATTTCATTGATAATTCAGAACCAGTGAATTTCTTTTTTTTTGTTAACATTGCTTGATGTAATGTGGATTGGACATCTTCGTAAGAATTGGGAATTTCAAAAGAAGTTTCGTCGCTTAGACATCCATAGATTCGACCTTTACTATCCATTCGTAAGCGATTACATCCTTCACAAAAAGGTTCTGTATGATTGGCGATCAAACCAAAGATATATCCTTCATCCGTAATGTAATACTCGGCAGTTGAATCAGAAGCTGTTGGATGTTTTAGAAATTTATATTTTTTGCTGATTTGATTTCGAATCTCCTCTGCGGAATAAAAATACATTGGGTGTTCTTTATGCAGTGGCCCCATTTTCATAAATTCTAAAAAACGTATGGGAATTGATCGTTTACCAGACCACTCCAATAAATCTAAAATTTCTGATTCGTTGAATCCTCGTAAAATTGTAGAATTAATTTTAACTTCAAGCCCAATCGATTTTGCTTCAGAAATTTGTTCTAAAATTTGTGACACAGGTTTATTCCGATCACTTAATTTTTGAAATCCTGATTGTGACATGCTGTCCAATGAAAAATTCATTCTTGTGAGTCCAGCTTCTTTCATTTTTGTAACAAGTCCTGATTCAAAATTTCCATTGGAAGTGATCGCAATCTCATCAATGGAATGTTGTTTTACTATTTCAATCAATTGGATTAAGTTTTGATGGAGGGTTGGCTCACCTCCAGTTAGATGAACTTCTTTGATTTGGATATGTGGAATGAGTTGTTTTAAATTTTGATCTAATAGGGAAGGGCTTAAAAATTGTTTGTAAGCATTTGATGAAGAGAGATTGTCCTTTTCCTTTGGAGCGCAATAAACACAGGCAAAATTACATAGGGATAGAATACTAATTCTTAAAACTTCAAATTTTCTAGTATCCAAGGACATCGTTAAAAACGACTTTATACAAGATTTATGAGTTGGAAACCAAAATTGAATTTTTTCTTTATGACTAAAATAAAAATTAATGAATATCCATTTCCAAAGTTGATTTCTCTAACAAAGTGCGATTAGATTCATGAAGTCAGAAAAAGAGATTTTTTTCCAAAGACAATGTTTGGTCCCTGAAATTGGTCAGGAAGGGCAAAAAAAATGGAATGATGCCTCAGTTCTTATCATTGGATTGGGTGGCTTGGGATGTCCTTCCGCTTTGCAACTTGCACTAGCCGGGGTATCCAGAATTGGGCTCGTCGATTTCGACGTGGTCGAAGTATCAAATTTACATCGACAAACATTGTTTACTTGGAAGGACATAGGTCGAAAAAAAACAGAAGTTGTATCGGAAGTTCTAAAGGAACACATACCATGGATTCAAATCGAAACATTTTCTGAATTTTTAAATTCAAATTCCAATACTCAAATATTTGAAACCTGGGATATTGTGTTGGACTGTACGGATACAATTATCTCCAAATATGCTATAAACGACTTTTGTTTAGAAAAAAAGATTCCGCTCGTGACTGCTTCTGTATTCAGAACCAGTGCACAGTTTGCCATCTTTTCAGGCGATGGCAAACCATGTTATCGTTGTTTGTTTCCCAATTTAAGTGAAGGGGATACGTTCAGTTGTAATGAAGGGGGAGTATTGGGAATTCAAACTTCATTAGCAGGAAATTACCAAGCCTCATTGGTGTTACAATATTTACTGAATCCTCACCAATTTGAACTGAATACAGTTTATTTTATCGAATGGAATCCCATTTCATTTTACCAATCAAAGGTAGAACAAGATCTTCAGTGTCCATCTTGTAGCGAACAAAGATATCTTAAAAAAAGTGAAGGGAATTGTTTAGAAATCGATCAAGTTGGATACTTGGAACTTAAGTCAAAAACATCTGTCATTTTACTAGACGTCAGGGAAGAAGAAGAGGTGATCCATTCCCCCATCCCAGATGCAGTTTGGTTTCCTTTATCTGAATTGGAAAAGGGAAAGTCTCCACCAGGAATCTCTGACCAAACGATTGTTTGTGTTTGTGAGACAGGAGTGCGCTCACTGAAGGCAACTTCCTATCTCACAAATTTTCAAAACAAATTTTCATTGATTGGTGGTCGAAGGGTTTTGTCTCGATTCAAAAATGAGTAAACAATTCTTATGAAGGAATCTTTATGATTTTTACCTGAATGCCGCTGAACGCAGCATTTCCAGAAAATTCATCAATGATTTGATCATCAGTCAGGTCATTGATACTAACTCCTGAGAATTGTGTTGCTATCGTTTGACTTGTACCACTGCGGTTGTGTCCAAAACCATGCGGAATGCTGACAACACCTTTCATTAATTCATCCGTGATTTCAACAGGTATTTTCAACTGTCCTACTTTTGATTCTACAATGACTTCTTCATTATTTGTGATTCCCAATTGTATTGCATCATCTGGATGCACCATCATAGTACATCTCGGTTTCCCCGTCATCAATTTGGGTAAATTATGCATCCATGAATTATTATTTCTTAAATGCCTTCTTCCTATCAACAAATAAGGAAACATTGACTGACTAACATTGATTTGTTCTTTGAATTTTGTTTTTAATCTTGGAATATCAGATTCTAAAATATCTGGATATAAATGAATTTTTTTATCATTCGTATAAAGCCTTTCAGGAAAAGATTTTTTTAGTGGACCTAAATCGATTCCATGCGAGCTGTTTTTAAGAAGTTCCAAACTCATTTGGATATCTGAATTATTTTTGGCACCATATGGTCCTGATTTTAATGCATGGTCTATGATACTCGCAGGCGTTAGTTTCGTTTTGATTAACTCGGTAGGTAATTCTTTTCCTGACCGTCGTAGTTCAATCCGTTTTGTTAAATCGGAAAAAATCTCCCAATCATGTAACATTCCTTCTTCAGGTGGAAACAAGGGTTGGTTGTAGCGCGCTGTATTTCTTACAGCAAATACATTGAATATTAAATCATAATGATCATGTTCTAATGTAGATGTTGGTGGTAGAATATAATGTGCATGTTTTGTGGTTTCATTCAAATAAAAATCAAAACTAACCATAAGATCTAATTGAGTTAATGCTTTTTCCAGTTTAGATCCGTTAGGTGTAGATAAAACAGGATTCCCTGCTGAAGTCACCAAAACTCGGATTTGTCCTTCCCCTTCTGTCAAAATCTCTTCTGCGAGGGCAGAAACAGGCAATTCGTCATTGAATTCGGGTAGTTTTCTTACCCGTGATTGGAAAGTATTAAAACTGCCGGATGAAGACCTCATGACTGAACCTTCACCAACCAAATCAACAGCTGGTAATGTGAACATAGCTCCGCCTTCTTTGTCCAAATTTCCTGTGACAATATTGATCACGTTGATGAGCCATTGACACAGAGCTCCAAATTCCTGTGTGGAAACTCCAACTCTCCCATAACAGACGGCAGAGGATGCGTTTGCAAATTCAAATGCAATTCGTTCTATTGATTCTTTAGATATACCTGTGATTTTCGATACATCCTCTGGTGAAAATTCTTTCACAAGAATTTGAATCGACTGGATGTCATTTTCTTTTAAAAGCGAATTTGGTTTGTTTAGTTTGTTTTCAAAAATGATGTTTAATAGTGAAAGTAAAAGAAAAACATCGGTTCCTGGTTTGATGAATAGGTGTTCGTCTGCATGTTCTGCGGTTTCAGTTTTCCTTGGGTCAATCACTACATATTTACCACCTCTATCTTGGATGGCTTTTAATCTTTTTTTGACATCGGGTACTGTCATCAGACTTCCGTTAGAAGCAAATGGGTTCCCACCCAAAATTAGAAAGTATTGCGTTCGATCTATGTCTGGAATTGGAACAAGTAATTGATGACCAAACATCAAATAGGAGAGGAGTTGGTGTGGAAGTTGGTCTACCGACGTAGCTGAAAAATTGTTTTTAGATTTTATGCGACTGACAAATCTTTGACCAAATAACATTGATCCGTAATTGTGAACCGTTGGATTCCCATTATAAATGGCGACTGCATCGTTGCCGTATTTTGATTGTATTGTTACAATTTGATTAGCGATATCGGAAAGGGCATTCACCCAGGTCACTTTCTCCCATCCATTTTTTGTTTTTTTGATTGGGTATTTTAGTCTGTCTGGATCTTCATATAAACTTTTTAATTCAGGACCTTTTGGACAAATATGACCTCTGCTGAATGAATCCAGAGAATCACCTTTGAAGCCTACGATGGTATCATTTTTGACTTCGATTTGTAATCCGCACATGGCCTCACATAAATTGCATGATCGAAAATGTGTTTGGTCCATATCTCTCTCCTAAAACAAGAAGTTTAGAAAAGAAATTTTTGAGAGACAAGTGTAAAATTGCCTCTCAAATGAAAATTGTATTCGTTTCTGTGATTAGGAAGCGGTAACTAATTCCGATTTTTTCTCACCTTGTGGAATGATTTTGTTCATTTCTTCCCCAACTTCTTTTTCCTCTTCCATTGTAAAACGAACTAACAATGCGAAGAATGCAGAGATTGTTACGGCCACACCGATGACTAGGAGGGCATTTTGATATGTCATCTCGCCACGGAATAAAAATCCAGCAGAGACTGCTCCTACGTTTCCGCCAGCACCAACAATTCCTGATACCGCACCAATTGCTTTTTTATTCACAAATGGAACAACAGAGAATGTGGCACCTTCAGACATCTGAACAAACAAACTAAATACAATCATAGATGAGATTGCAAGAACAAGTGATGTCATTTGTGAAAACAATACCAAACAAATCCCTTCGCCAGCAAGAGCTGCAGATAACCAAATCACACGACCTCGTAATCCCCATTTGATTCCAAATTTATCACCGAAAACTCCACCGAGAGTCCGTGCAAACAAATTCATCAAACCAAATAGTCCTGCAATTAATCCTGCTGTAGCGGGTGTTAATTTGAACTGATCCACATAATACAAGGCAGCTATATTATTAATTGTTAATTCAATACCGAAACAAGCACCATACGCTAAAAATAATAACCAAACTCTAGAGTCTTTGATCACCAAAAGGAAGTTAGCGAGTGAATTTTTTTTGCCACCTTGGAAAGTTGGATAAGTTTCTTTGATATCTTTAAAATTCCCACCAGGTGTATCTTGCGTTCCAAAGTAATACAGTATCCCCATCAAAAATAAGGCAATCCCTGGAACTACCATGGCAAGTCTCCATGAAACACCTGTTGTAAATCCAAATGCAACGAAGAATCCGAAGATCAGAGGCATCACCATCTGTGTCACACCACCACCTAAATTTCCCCAACCAGCTGTGGTTGCATTTGCTGTACCAATGATGTTTGGTGCAAACATAACAGAAGTATGGTATTGAGTGATGACAAACGATGCACCGATGGCACCGATCGCAAGCCGTAATAATAAAAAGGAAAGGTAACTATCGGCTAGTCCAATACTCATAACAGGAATGGAACCTAAAATTAAAAGAAAGGTATAGGCAATTCTTGGTCCTATTTTATCACACAACCATCCAATCAGTAGTCGCATAAAAATTGTTATGGCAACGGATGCAATGATGATGTTTCCGATTTGTGCCTTTGTGAGAGAGAGTTCCTCTCTTACATAAACCATGAGTGGTGCGATTCCAAACCATCCAAAAAAACACAAAAAAAATGCAATCCAAGTGAGGTGGAATGTCCTCATTTGGGGAGTTTTGAAATTAAATAAATCGATCTTGGTTGCTTTCGCATGAGGTGTAATCGTCACGGGAATGATTCTCCTTATGTAGAATCATAGTGCAAAAAGCGTACCAAATGTCCCAAAAGAGAATCTGCTAAAAAGAGCGAAAACACAGCGTTTTTTCGATTTTTTCCGCAGAAAATCAGATGATATTTTTTAATAGATTAGAATCGCATAAAATACGAATAAAATGTGTATGAATCGTACAATTTGTTGAAAAATAATTTACCAAGCTAAGAATTGGATCATCATTTCCGGTTCCAGTTGGTTTTTTTCACTTGGAAAGATGGCAAGCCCATTGGAAAATCTAGCTGCCTTCACATCACCACTTCCATTCCATTCAATGGGTTCCAAATATGTTTTCTCTTTCGTAACAAATCGAACTGGATAAAATTCTGTTAGCTTATGTTTTTTCTTTTTTGAATGGAGTGACGGGAACTTCAATGGTTGCTCGATTTTTTGTGAAAAAGAAGAGTTGAGCAATGGATCTATCAGAATTCGGAAACATGTTTGAGTGCTAAAAGGATTTCCAGGCAATCCAAAGACCAGTGTTGTTTCATTTTTACCAAACCATACTGGTTTTCCAGGTTTGATTGCGATTTTGTGAAAGATTTTGGTCACACCCAATTTGTTTAGCAAATCAGGGACCAAATCCTTTTCACCCATGGAAACACCACCTGACAAAATCAAAATATCACAATCTAATCCTTGTTTTATGATACTTTTCATTTTAACTTCATCATCAGGTACGTGGATCATAAAATTTGGTATGATACCAAATTTGAATAATGAAGAGGCAATCGTATAGGAATTAGAATCACGGATTTGGTGGGGGAGAGGAGAGGAGTCGACCGGAACCACTTCATTTCCTGTCGAAATGATTCCTACTTTTGGCAAAGAAAAAACCGGGACAGAAAATTTACCTAAACTTGCGAGAAGCGAAACTTCAGAGATATCAAGTTTTGTTCCTATAGGAAGAAGAGAATCATTTTGTTTTGCATCTTCTCCTTGTTTGGCGATATTTTGCCACAGAGAGATTCCATCCATAGGAAAGGATACAGATTTAATTCCGTTTTTCTCAGAAGGGATGGCATCTTCAATTTTGATCACTGCATCGAAGCCATCTGGGACTGGCGCTCCTGTCATGATTCGAATCACCGTTTCACCAGGCAGTTTTGTGAATGTTGATCCTGCATGAAGTTCTCTTTGGTAAAAATACGAGAGATCTTTCACATAATCTTTATGGGAAATGGCAAATCCGTCCATCGCGGACCTATGGAATGGTGGGTAGTCACGATCTGCTAAAATATTTTCTGATAAAACTCTACCCATGGATTGGCTGAGTGGAATGAATTCAGTTCCATAAGATTTTGTTTCCTTCAATACCAAGTTTAAGGCTTCGGTATAGGAAATCAATGCCCTTCGCCTCTCATCATTTTTTTTGCATGGAAGACAGCAGGTAGTATTGCCGTCATACTTTCTTTGGAACCATTGCTACTTCCAGGTACTGCGATGATGATGGACTTTCCGATGCTTCCCGCAATCGATCTAGATAACATAGCAAATGGGGTTCGATCTTGGCCAAAAGACCTCATCACTTCTGCAATGCCCGGAATTTCTTTCTCTAACATGGGTTTGATGGTATCAGTAGTGTTATCTCTTGGACCAAGTCCTGTCCCACCTGTAGTGATGATCAGATCAATTTTTTCGTTTGCCCAATTGGAAATGGTTTGTTCTATCTCTTTTGGTTCATCTGGTACAATTTTAATTTCTAAAACTTCCACACCCTCGTTTGAGAGAAGTTCGGCGATGATTTTACCAGAACCGTCTTGCTTTTTTCCAGCAAAACAGGAATCGGAACAAACCAAAATTTTGGCTTTTGCGCCATCTGCAAATTTTGCAATGTGTTTGTCCGTTTTGCCTCCTTTTTTTTCCAAGAGGCGGATAGATGAAATTTCTAAGGACTTATCAATCGGTTTTAAAAGATCATAAATCACAAGTGCGGCAACTGTGACGCCAGTCAATGCTTCCATTTCAATGCCTGTTTTCCCAATGGATTTTGCTTGAGTGAGTATACGGACGGCATTTTTTTCATCGATGATTTCAAATTGAATGGAGAAGGAATCGATAGGCACAGGATGACAGTGTGGAATTAGGTCTGACGTTTTTTTTGCACCTAACAGCGCTGATGCTTTTGCAACTTCAAACAAATCCCCTTTCGGGAGTGTATTTGTTTTGATCCTTTGAATGGTTTCTTTTTGGCAGTATACAAAGCCTTCCGCTTCCGCGTAACGGAGCGTGGTTCTTTTTCCCGTGATATCGTTCATTCCTATCCCTTATATAGGAGATAGAATGGAAGCACAGCTATTTTTCAAAAATTTCATCTCTTCATAAAAACGCACAATTTCCCCAACCACGATGATGGCAGGTGACTTAACATTGTTTTCTGCCACGATGGATTCCATTGTCTCCAGATTTCCAGTAAAAACACGTTCTGAATCTAAAGTTGCATTTTGGATCACAGCGATTCTCGTTTCTTTATGATTTCCTGAATTTAAGAGTTCAGAAACAATCATTCCAAGAGAATTGAGTCCCATATAGATGATAATCGTTTTTCCAATGCAGTTTAGGTTTTGAAAGGAATCAGAATTCAGACCGTCTTTTTTATGGCCTGATAAAAATAAAATTTCTCTGGCATAGTCTCTGTGGGTGAGTGGAAAACCAAGAGAAGACGCAACTCCCAAGGCCGTTGTGATCCCGGCTACAATTTCACATTGGATCCCATCTTGGAGTAGGGATGCATATTCTTCACCGACTCTTCCAAATATGGATGGGTCTCCACCTTTAAGCCTTACGATCGTATTAAATTCGTGTGTTGCTTGTATGAGTTTATGATTGATTTCATCTTGCAGGCAGCTATGGATACCTGATCGTTTTCCAACGTACACCATTTGAATTCTTTTACGGCAGACTCCTAAAATTCGGGGGGAAACTAAGTCATCATAAAATACGATGTCTGCTTTTCTCAGGATTTTCAGTGCTTTCATCGTGAGTAATTCTGGATCTCCAGGTCCGGCACCCACCAAATAAACCTTCCCTCGATTTTTTCCCGATGCAGTAGAGTTCACGATGTGTAACCCAGTTGTTGCAGAAGAGATGACTCTATTTCTAAATAAACAGAACCATTCTCCACAAGTACCTGATACAAACTCACTTTCAGGTTTTCATCATTGAGGCACTCACCTGATTGCAGCGAAAAATTACGTTTGTGAAGAGGACAAACTACCTTTGGCTCTCCATTGGAATCACCAAGTAATCCTCTGGATAAAACCATATCTCCCGTGTGAGGGCATGCATTGTCACAGGCATACCACTCATTTCTAGATTCAAAATAGAAAATAGCAATTTGTTTGTTTCCTATTTTGGCACTCACCCCACCTTCTCTTTCAAATTCAGAAACTGGACCGATGAATACTTTTTCTTTTGTATTTTGATTTGTTTGCATATGATTTTTACCTCTTTTAAGTATTCACCAAGTCTTTTTCAACCCAATCCACAGGTCGAATTTGACCACGTTCTTCCGTAAATTGAATGTTAGGATCTGTTTCGTTACTATTCACAAAGTGTTTGAATTTCTTTTGTTTTTCAGGGTCTTCTACTACATCTTTCCATTCACAATGATAAGTATTGACCAAATGTTTCATCTCTTCATCTAACTGAGAGTTGATTCCAAGTCGATCATTGATCACAACATCTTTCAAATACTCAATGCCACCTTCCAGTTGTTCTAACCAAGTAGAAGTTCTCATGAGTTTGTCAGCTGTTCTAATATAAAACATCATATAACGATCAATATACTTGATACATGTATCTTCATCTAAATCTTCTGCAAATAAGATAGCATGTTTTGGATTGACTCCACCGTTCCCACCGATGTATAAGTTCCAACCTCTTTCAGTTGCGATGATACCAAAATCTTTTCCGCGTGCTTCTGCACATTCACGGATACAGCCAGAGACTCCACATTTGAGTTTATGAGGGGCACGAATTCCTTTGTATCGCTCTTCAAGTTTAATCGCAAATGAAGTACTATCTTGAACGCCAAATCGACACCAGGTGGAACCAACACAACTTTTGACAGTTCGCATTGATTTTCCATACGCATGTCCACTTTCAAAACCATGATCTATCAAATCTTTCCAAATTGATGGTAGTTGGTCAATTCTTGCACCTAACAAATCGATGCGTTGGCCACCAGTGATTTTACAATACAAATTGTATTTTTTGGCGACATCTCCAATGACGATAAGTTTGTCAGGAGTGATTTCACCACCAGGGATCCTTGGAACGACAGAATAAGTCCCTCCTCTTTGGATGTTGGCTAAATACTTATCGTTTGTATCTTGGATTTCTCTATGTTTTAGAATTGGTTCATTCCAAATACTCGCAATGATGGAAGCTACAGCTGGTTTACAAATTTCGCATCCATTTCCTTTTCCCACTTCTTTTAATACATCAGGAAAGGATTTGAGAGATTTTACTTTAATGACTTGGTAAAGTTCTTTTCTTGAAAATTTAAAATGTTCGCAAAGGTGTTCGGTGACTACTTTCCCTTGCGTTTTTAATTCCGCTTTGAGAATCGAATTGACTTGGGGCAAACAACCACCGCATCCACTTCCAGCCTTCGAACAATTTTTGAGGCTTGTGATATCGTAACATTCTTTTTCTCGGATTGCTGTTAGGATGTCTCCTTTTGATACATTATTGCAGGAACAAATTTTTGCTTCATCCGGCAAAGTATCAGCTCCAAAAAGATTTTCCGAAGAAACAGATCCAACAATCAATGTTTCTGGTTCTTCCGGTAATTCCATTTTATTGAGATAAAAAGATAATAAGTTCCCGTATGCTTTTGCATCACCCACAAGAATTCCACCAAGCAAATACTTTCCATCAGGTGAAATGACAAGTTTCTTATACACTCCACTTCTTGGGTTTTTGAAAACAATCGGAATATGTTCGTTTTGTCCAAGTGCATCTCCAAATGAAGCAACCTCAACTCCAATTAACTTCAGTTTGGTTGATAAATCGGATCCTGAATATACTTTTGGTTTGTTGCCTGGACTACAAAGATTAAAGGCTAAGGTTTCAGCCATTTCGTAACCTGGTGCTACTAAACCGTAGATAAAGTTTCTATGGAGTGCAACTTCCCCAATGGCATAAATTCCATACACATTCGTACCCATACCATCATCAACTATGATACCACCACGATCGCCTACAGCGATTCCAGCCTCTTTTGCCAATTCATCTCTTGGACGAATCCCTGCAGATACAATTAACAAATCGAAGTCTAAGGTTCCGCCATCTTTGAAAGCAAATCCTTCAATTTTTTGCTCTCCTAAAACTTTTTCAGTTTGTTTGTTTAAATGGATCTCAACTCCAATTTCTTCAATTTTTGATTTTAGAATCGCAGCTCCACCATCATCCAATTGGCGTGGCATAAGCCTCGGCGCAAATTCAATCACGTGGGTTTCTTTTCCTAAATCCACAAGAGCCTTTGCCGCTTCCAAACCAAGTAATCCTCCTCCGAGGACAGCTGCCTTTTTTATTTTTTTACTATATTCTAAAGTTTCTTCAAGATCTTCTATCGTACGGTAAACAAATACACCTTCTTTGTCTAATCCTTCTAATGGTGGGATGAAGGGAGAGGATCCTGTTGCAAAAATTAATTCGTCAAATTCTAATTCAGTTCCTAAACTTGTGACTAATTTTCGTCTAACAGTATCTAATGTCACTGCAGGCTCAGATAATAATAATTTAATTCCATTCGTTCGATACCAATCAGGTGAAGAGAGATACAAGGATTCCGCAGATCGATTGGCAAAGTATTCAGAGAGATGTACGCGGTCATATGCGCGTCTTGGTTCTTCCCCAAGGACAGTGATTTCAAATTTGTCTGTTCCACCGTATTCTACTAATTTTTCGCAGAACCTGTGACCCACCATTCCATTCCCAATAACAACTAACTTCCGCTTGATCATGTCTTTACCTAACCCAGGAATTCAAACTAAAGGTACCAACAACGGTTCCTTTCTCTATATTTATGCACGAAGTGTACCTAAGAAAGGCATCTAGTTTAAAAAAGGGTCTAAATTAGGCATGATCCGTAAGGAATTTGTTCAAAATGTCCGTTTTTTCAATTCAGGTATCTTTTTTGGTTGGGAATTTAGAAAAAAAAACAACTTCCCGGTTCCAAAGGATAGTGATTTGGGATTTCGTACGGGAGAGATTCGGGAATCTAGTAGCAAAATGTGTACAATACGTACATAATGCTTCCGTTCTTTCGGCACACAATGAGCAAAAACTGCTCTTTTCCCTGCATTTGTCAATTTTTCACTTAGGATAAGCATTTTTATGAAAATTTCAGCATTTGGCATAATTATTGCTGAATTTTCTTTGTGCAAACGAAAGAAACATACCCCTCTACTTGTTCCTACTGTGGCGTTGGATGCGGAGTCATCGTCGAAAAACTAGGAAATCATGAAATTCATGTAGAAGGGGACAAAGACCACCCAGCGAATCTGGGTTTACTTTGTTCGAAAGGAAGAAACTTACATTACACAGTGATGGATCGAAGTGATCGGATTTTGTATCCCATGAAACGATCAAATAGAAATTCGGAACTCAAACGAGTTACATGGGAGGAAACATTCGATTCCATCAGCGATAAATTCAAACAACTGATCAAAACGTATGGTCCAGATTCAGTTGGGTTTTATGTATCAGGTCAGCTTTTAACAGAAGAATATTATATTATCAATAAGTTAATCAAAGGATTTATCGGTAGTAACAATATTGATACAAACTCCAGACTTTGTATGAGTTCTGCCGTTGTTGGATACAAAATGTCTTTAGGAGAAGATAGCGTTCCTGTATCTTATGAAGACATTGAACTTGCAGATTGTTTTCTTATCGCTGGTGCAAACCCTGCCTGGTGCCATCCTATTTTATTCCGTCGGATAGAAGCCCAAAAAAAGAATTTTCCCAATACGAAACTCATCGTAGTGGACCCTCGGAAAACAGATACTTGTGAAGATGCAGATCTCCATTTACAAATCCATCCTGGAACTGACATTTATCTATTTCATTCCATTGCAAAAATTCTCATCCAAAACAATTGGATCGATTCCCAATTTATCGAAACACATACGGAAGGATTTGAAGGATTAAAGTCGTTTCTTACTACATTTGATTTAGAAGAGGCAGCAAAGACTTGTGGAATTCCTTTAGAGGATATCGAGCTTGCGGCCAAGTACATTCATGAGGCAAAAGGATTTTTGTCACTTTGGGCAATGGGTCTAAATCAAAGTGTGATCGGAGTGAATAAAAATTTAGCTCTCCTCAATTTATCTCTCATCACAGGAAAAATTGGTAAACCTGGATCTGGACCTTTTTCTCTCACGGGACAACCGAACGCCATGGGAGGAAGGGAAGTTGGAGGGCTTTGTAATTTACTCCCTGCGCATCGTGATCTGAGTAATCCAACACATAGAAAGGAAGTGGAGTCTTTTTGGAAAATCGAAGAAGGAACCATCCAAGAGAAACCTGGTTATACGGCAGTAGAAATGTTTGAAAATCTGAAATCTGGAAAAATGAAAGCAGTTTGGATCATATGTACCAATCCAACCACAAGTTTGCCAGATGCACGAATGGTGGAACAAGGGTTACGTGAAGCAGAGCTCGTCATTGTGCAAGATATCTCGATGAGTTCTGCAGCCATTCCCTATGCGGACTATGTATTACCTGCTGCCGGCTGGGCCGAAAAACAAGGTACAATGACCAACTCAGACCGCAGGGTCACATACCTTTCAAAAATATTAGAACCTCCAGGCGAAGCAATGGCTGATACATGGATCATCCAAAAATTTGCAACAAAGATGGGTTATGGTTCCCATTTTTCGTACCAATCAGAGGAAGATGTATTTTTAGAACATTGTGCCTTAACAGAAGGGACAAAAATTGATATTAGTGGATTAGACTATACAATATTACTAAACAAACGATCCGTTCAATGGCCTTTTCCCAAAAATAGTGTGAATGGAACACCACGGTTATTTACAGATCACAAGTTTTATCGTCCAAATGGAAAGGCGAAAGTTTTTGATGTCCCTCCAGAAGACTCTTCTGAAAAAACATCTGAAACTTTTCCTTTTATCCTAACTACAGGTCGAATCCGTGACCAGTGGCATACCATGACTCGCACGGGAAAGGTTCGCAAACTGATGGAGCACAAAAGGGAACCATATTTGGAAATCCATCCTCTGGATGCAGACCAAGTGGGGATCGTCGATGGTGGTCTTGTGGAAGTATTGAATGAAAGAGGGAGAGTTCGTGTCAAAGCGAAACTCACTGATACAATAAAACAAGGTACTGTATTTTTACCCATGCATTGGGGGAAACAAAACAAAAATGATGAGTTCCGAGCCAATAATTTAACGAACAAAGAATTTGATCCGTTCTCCAAACAACCTGGATTTAAAATATCTGCCGTCCAAGTCAGACCATATAGTAAAGAAAAAGAAAAAATCCTTATCATCGGTGGTGGGAATAGTACATCTGCTTTTATCAAACACTACAAAGAACTTTGTCCAGAAGATGAGATTACGGTTTTATGTAAGGAAGAGAATCCACTCTACAATCGTATTTTACTTCCTGATTTTATCAGTGGTGAAAAAGAATTTATAGAGTTAGCAAGTGCCAGTGTGGAAGAAGTGAATTCTTGGGAAATCCAATTGCATACTTCCACGTCAGTGACAGAAATTCTACCGGAAGCAAAAATTGTAAAAGATACATTGGGAAATGTTTTCTCATACAATAAGCTCATCATCGCAACCGGCAGTTCCCCGCAAATCCCAAAGACAATTTCACAAACGATGGTAGGTGTATTTAGTTTACGTGCCAAAACAGATGCTGATAAAATTAAGGGTTTTTTTGTACCTGATTCGCATGCTTTGATTGTGGGAGGTGGGTTACTCGGATTAGAGCTTGCATCGGCTCTCAAGTCACTCGGTGTGAATGTGACAGTCCTCGTACGAACCGATCGATTGATGTCCAAACAATTGGATGCTGTCGCATGTGAAATCTTAAGTGAAGAGATTCATAACCGTGGGATTGAAGTCATTTACCGATCCGAAATCAGCAAGGTTCATGGATATGATCGTGTCAGTTTCGTTGAATTGAAAGATGGAAGGAAACTTTATCCAGATGGAATCGTTTATGCCATGGGAACCAGTCCTAATTTATCATTAGCAAAAGGGATGGGGATTCAAATTGGGGAAGGGATCATTGTAAATGAATTTTTGCAAACTTCTGATCCTGATGTGTATGCGATCGGAGAAGTCGCAGAACATACATCAGGTGTCTATGGAACGGTCCTTGCTGCTGAAGAACAGGCAAAAGTGGCAGCAAATCATATTTTTGGATATCGATTCCAAACATACAATGGATCACTACATTCCAATCTATTAAAAATTCCAGGATTAGAGCTTGTTTCTCTACGATTGCCGGGAATTCAATTTGAGAATTTAACAGATGAATATGAAGAAATTGTGTTTCTCGATCGCAAAAGACGAAAATATAAAAAATGTATCGTTAAAGGTGATAAACTTGTCGCTGCTATTTTAGTTGGCGATAAATCAGAATTTGTCGAATACAAAAATTTGATTGCATCTGGAATCGAGTTGGGTGAAAAACGAAACCAACTGTTATCAAGTATATCTACCGCCAAACCTCCCAAAGGTGTTCTTGTCTGTTCTTGTAATGGAGTAGGTAAAGGAAATATTGAAGAAATAGTTGCGAGTGGAGCCAAAAATTTAGCTGATGTAATGGAAAAAACAGGAGCTGGTACTGGTTGTGGGAGTTGTCGACCAGAAGTAAATCAGATCATAAAAGCTTTAACTTTAAAGAACTTGTCCTAGTTTTTTATGTTTTGTTTTCTTTGGATTTTGATGTTTTGTTTGGATTTTTGACCAATTGTCGATCACCTAACATTGAAAAAGTAAGAAATCGTTTTGAGGCATAGTGTATGCCTGTCCCGATGAACATGGCGATCAAATAGCCATACGGTAGTCCACATGCGACAAGTCCGGTCAAAATAACAATGATAAACTCTATATGATTTTGTATTGAATCTTTGATCAGAAGGATTAATGATAACGCTTCAAAAATAAGTAATGTACCTAGGATTGGCAAAGGAAAGGCTTTGATAAAAAATTCCAAACCATCACCCATAAACAAACCAGAGATAAGATAAAAGATTCCATATAATAATACTGATACACCTGATCGCCCGCCAAATGTATAATGTCCTACCATTCCACCAGCACCATGACAACAAGGAATCCCACCAAAAAACGGTGAAATTAAATTCATAACCGAATATGATAATCCAATTTTTTTAATTGTAATTGGCTCTTTATTTGGGAATAAATCATCTGATATTTGTTTTGTGGCAAGAATCGAGTTTCCAATTGATAATGGTATTTGCGGAAGCGATAATAATACGAATCCTTGTAAGATTAATTCAAGACTCGGTACATTCAGATTGGGATAATGAATTTCAAATTTCGTAATTGATGAAAATGTATCAAAATGAAAGAGAAAAGAATAAATTAAGCCAAGAATAATGACAACAAGAGATGCAGGAATTTTTTTATTATCAATTAACAATAAGATGAGAACAAATGAAATTGCGGACAAAACATAACCATTGGTTTGTTCCGATGGGATGTATTCTTTAAAGGCTAGGAAACTCAAACTAATCCCTAGTCCAAGTTGTAATCCTCTGATCACGGATTTTGGTATTAATTTTGCGATCTGGTCTAAAATTCCTGACATTGAAAAGAATAACATAAGGACCCCAATGGCAAGTCCTCCGCCTAGTACAATTGGTCCGGCAATTTTTTGTGTGATCACGATTGTGGCCATGGCTTTCAGAGGTTGCACGGGCATTGGCCTTTGATAGATCAGTCCTGTTAGTATTTGCATGAAACCAAAGACAATGAATACACTTGGTGCGTGTAATCCAGAAGCGAGGACCATCGCCACAAGGATCGGAAAATCAGTCCCGATATCACCGAAGGCACCTGCAATTTCGTTCCGATTGAAAACAAATTCCGATTTTTTCCACATAGCCTAGTGCAAATTGCCCTTCATTTCTCTTTGCTGGAAGTGTAAATTTGCCCAGAGGGAAAAAAGTTTTGGGCGACCGCTCCATCGAAATTTGATACTTGAAATTGAGACCTAATCTCAATAATATGGAAAAATCAATCTTTAGGAAGCCGAATTGAAAGCAAAACGTTGGTACCAGCTTCACCTCATATTAGGAATCTTCGGATCTAGTTTTTTATTGGTAATCGGGATCACAGGTTCCTTGCTTGTTTATGGAAAAGAAATCCAATCCATTTTATCTCCGATAGAAATAACATCGAACGCACACCGACTTAGTTTTGATGAACTTTACAGAGAGTTTAAGCGTCAGGTGCCACAGGGTAGCATTGCAGGTTGGTTGGTTTCGGATCTGAAAAACCAACCCGATCAAATTTGGTTCCACGACAGAAATATTCCTAGTAAGGAAAATGTTTATTTATTAGATCCATACCATGGGAAAATCATAGGTTCTTTAAAAGAAGATAGAAGTGATAGTTTCTACGGATTTTTGTTGGTGTTACATTACAGTTTATTTATGGGAGGGATTGGTTATTTCATCACAGGATGTTTTGCCATTGTGTATTTGTTGCTTGTCTTCACTGGGATCAAATTATACAAACGATTCTGGAAAAGTTTGATTCGTTTACGATGGAAAGAGAGTTCCCAAATTCTATTTTCCGATTTACATAAGTTTGTTGGTATTAACGCAGTTTGGTTTCACCTTATTTTAGGAATTACCGGAGGTTGGTGGAGCATACGTGATACAATCATTCGAACATATCCAGAAGAAAAGCTTGTACATGGTCTTTGGTCGCAGTCCAAGTCCATTGATCAATTGATCATCAATTGTGAAAATCAAATCGAAAATTTTCATTTAGGTTATATTTCCTTTCCGCATCATTCAGAAGAGGAACCTATTGGTTTTTATGGGAATTCATACGATTCGAAAGGATGGGAAAGTCGTTATGGATCTTATGTATTATTTAATGCAGATTCAAATCAAATGATTCGTTTTGTTGATATTTCAAAAGAGGCATTGATCAATCAAATTTTGGATGCCTTCCGGCCTCTCCATTTCGGTACATTTGCAAATCATATCAGCAAAATCATATGGGTATTATTTGGATTAACACCTGCAATTTTATCAGTGAGCGGGATTATGGTATTCTATCAAAAAAGGAAAAACAAAAGAAGGTATTTAAATCAAAGAACCCAATCGAATGAATTGGGCTCTTTTGTTCAGCGATGAGTTTTTTTAACTATTGCCAGCATTTGCTTGGATCATAACATACATATGTTCCGTTATATCCTTCGCATGCTTCTTTTGCATTTTTTAGATTGGTAATTCCATAATAAACATAAGCAGGGAGTAAATAATCATGTTCACCTTCTGTTGAATAAGCATAAGGAATTAAATCATTAATTCCATCCACACCGTCATAATGACATGCACTGATTTTGTTATTGATCGCACATGGTCCGTTGATTCGTTCCACAACAATTTCAATTCCAATTGCATTTCCAATCGTTGTATAAGTTTGTTCTATATTTAATTCCCATTCCGCTTGTTTTTCTAGATAAGCTGTTGAATATTCACGGCAAAATAGATGTGGCCCATTTTTAATACTAAATCGATGGCTATAAGCAATTGTGAGACCTAATCTTTGACCTTCACTCATACTATTTGCATTCAATTGTTGCAATGTTACAATTTCGACCAACTCATTGTTTGTTATTTTTGACTTTGGATCAAAAAGGTCACATTGGAATACACTCATACCAATGAATAGTATTGGAAGTAGGGATTTGATTTTTGTTTTCATATTGTTCTCCAGAAATTAAATTTTATAAGTTAACATAAAGCCGTACGTTTTTGGTGCACCGGGCACCGCTTGAAAAGTACCATCGATATATGAAGTGAAGTAATATCGATCGTTGATATTATTCATATATAAGTATGCGGATAATTTATCAGTTTCGTATCCGATTCTTGCATTTAAAACATAGTAGGGGTCGCTATAGACAGTGTTATCAGCGGCAAAATACATTTGCCCAACTGCTTGGAATTCACCTCGGAAGAAGATTCCTAAATCGTTACGATATTGAAGGTAACTGACAATGTCATATTTTGGTATAAAATGAACCCATTTGCCGTTAAAATTTCGATTGAGAACGGTATCCTGAAATTTATTAAATATTCCTTCAGTATAACCGGCGGATAACCCAAGTTTTGTGTCTTTCTGTGGTTTTACAAAAGATTCGAGTTCATATCCTCGTATCGTAACCATTTCAGCATTTAGGTTTACGTATTGTGAAAGATTGATTGCTCTGATTACGTGGAAGTCTTGTGTTTCAGTGTAGAATTGTGTATATTTTAAACCAAATTTACCTTTAAAAAATTCTGACTTTATACCCGCTTCAATTGTATCATTGATTTCAGGT
The DNA here is from genome assembly GCF_000017685.1 of Leptospira biflexa serovar Patoc strain 'Patoc 1 (Paris)'. Taxonomy (NCBI): domain Bacteria; kingdom Pseudomonadati; phylum Spirochaetota; class Leptospiria; order Leptospirales; family Leptospiraceae; genus Leptospira; species Leptospira biflexa. The sequence goes on along the minus strand of NC_010602.1, from coordinate 2,856,171 downwards.
TTGAAACTTGCTTTAGAAGGTTGATTGACAACAGTACTATATCCTGCGTTCTTATAACCTCGACTAAAACCAACAAAAAACATTAAATTTTCGATTGGTTTATAATCGAATATAATCCTGGATACATTGTAGTTATAGCGATTGCTAATCGAATATGGATCAGACAAAATCAGAGTTTCACCGATAGGATTGAATGGTGATACTCCAACGGCTTGTTCCGTATGGGATAACTTACTCTCTTGTCTTTCTATTCTTGCCCCTAATGTAATTGTAAATTTATCAAAAAATGTGTAGCTGTTATGCGTGTAAAAACTTACATTTCGATCATGTAGTCTTGATAAATTTTTTTCTCGGGTAGGTGCACTCAATCCAGGAAAATCGTTTATGACATATAATTGGACACGGTGTTCTCTCGCTTGGTCTATGTTTGTGATTTTATTTGATGCATAAATACCAACTTTAAATTGAAGCGGATCATGTTTGTCCTTCGATTCAAAATAGATGTCATTAAGAAATGTAGTCGATTTTTCAACGTAAATGGATCGATTTTGGTCAATTTTCGTAAAATCGGAATCGGCTGTGATGGGATCAATGTCCATCTTTCGAATCGCAGAAGCGGTTTTTAAATTGGTGAATGGTAATTTAGTCGTTGTTGCCAGTGAGTAAGTATTCCCTGTTACATTACTTTTTCCTTCATAGTCCCAATAAACCTTTCGATCTCCATTAACTCGGTTTACATATGTTCCATAGAGTTTGGAACAATTTGTTGGGGCCGCAACACAGCCTTGTAAAAGAGCTTTTTCTCTTTCTGATTTGGCTCCTAAATAATTGACAAGATTGAGTGATCCATCATCAAAACTTTCCGCACTCACTTGTAAATCAGCTTCAAACATTTCATTTGGAGTGAAATACAATCGAAACCTTCCAGCTCTTCCTTTTCTACCATCGGGATGAGTTTTATAAATTTCTACAGGAAGTTCGTATGGTCGATTGTTAGGATAATAAAATCCAGTTACATTGGATAAATATCCTTCTCGTTCCGTTGTTTTCCCGGCGACTCCAAAAAATAATTTGTCGTTTATGATTGGAGCATTATAATATACTGAAGTTTCTTGCTTTTTATAATTTCCAAAATCTAATGTGATCTTTCCTTCAGGTAAATTTGTAGGTTTTTTAGTTTTGATCTCTACAACTCCACCTTGGAAATTTTTCCCAAATAAAGTTGCTTGGCTTCCTCTATAAACCTCAATATTTTCTAGCCCATACAACTCTGTGTTCAATGCCACATTATCATTCAAAGGGATTCCATCTAAAATCAAACCAACGGCTGGTTCACTGAATGCAATGCTTCGCATTCCGCGAATATTAAAATAGGTAAAGTTTCGAGAGCCTGAATCAATGATGGAAAAATTAGGAACTTGTTTATCAATGTCATTGGTTCGATTGATACCAGCATCTTGGATTTCTTGTTCATTCAACCGACTGATGCTATTCGGGGTTCGTAAAATCTCCTGGTCTCGTTTGTCCTTTTTTCCCGTGACACGAATTCCATTTTCTTTTTTTAAATTCTCCGCTTCCGTTTTGAATTCGGGGTTTCCATTTTGTTTAGGATTGGGGTCATTTGTTTGTGCCCAGATGATAATGGGAAAAAAGACAACCAAACAAACGCAAACGATCGTAAGGTAGGGTCGTTTCTTTGGATGGATCCTCCGTCGGTTTCGGCAAGAAAAAGGTTTGCACAGTGTAAAAATATGAGAATGAATCTCAAGATCGATATGCATACGGCCATATTCCCGTAGATGGGTTGGTTTGGCAATCAGAAATGAGATAAAGACTCAAAATCAGGGGAACGTCCGCTCGCTGGGAGTGGAATTCTGTTCTTACCAGAGTGTTTCTATTGGAAGATGAGGTGGATTTTCCATTGAGTGAAGGTTCTGAAACGTGTCGGGAATGCCCCTTTTCGTATCAAACTTTCTGCATCCAAAGGAAACGATCTTAGTTCGTTTTATTTTGTTAGGTTACAATTTAATCCATCCTGGGGATGGGGAATTTACGATTTGATTGCGACTTAAAAAAATCGATTGTATTCGATGATGAGACAACGGTTGGAAACAACTTTGATTCCAGCATCTTCCGCTTTTTTTTCAGCTTCAGGATGGGAAATACCTAATTGTAACCATAAAACCTCGGTGCCACCTAACGCAATAATCTCGTCTACCACTTCTGGAATTTTGTCAGAACTTCGAAAAACATCGATGAACTTTCGATCTTCTTTCGGAATCTCGTTCAAATTTTTAAAGATGGGAAAGGATCCGACATTATGCTCTTTAGGATAGGTTCCCAAAACATTCCATCCTTTTTCTCTAATGAAAACTGGTACATAATGACTCGGTTTACTTGGATCATGACTCAAACCATAGACGGTAATGGATTTGTAAGATTGTAACAAGGATTTTATTTCAGAATCAGATACATTCATAGAGAGAGTATAACATATGGAATATTTTTTTCAACCCAACGAATGGTGTTGATTACGATTCATTTTTGGCTGAATGTGTGACCGATTGGTTCTTGTTTTCGAAGAAAGTAGAGATTCCATCAAAATGATTGAATTTTAGGCGATGCACTTCCAGAGGAAAGTTACGAAAATTATTTCCTTGATTCGATAAACATTTCCTAAAAAGGAAACAGATGAAAAAGATGGATTAGGAAAGAAATCATGAATCACAAATCTCTCGAAACCAAATTCCAAGAAATGCGAGCTAAAAAGAACAATTCTATAGAGGATTCATTCGCACTCTTTGATGCTTTAGAAGTCGTTAGTATAGAAGAAATGATGGGGCGTTGGCATGGTTCAGGTTTTCATACCGGTCATACTATGGATGGTGCCTTGGAAACATTTAATTGGTATGGGAAAGAATTTGTTGATTCAGAAAATGTTCATCCGTTAGTTTTTAAATCGTTTGGGAAAACTCTCTTTAAAGTGAATCCTTCTTTAATGCCAGTTAGACTTGCTACTCTGATTCCTTCTACAAATCTTTGGCCACTCCGATTTCCATTTCTTTTGTTCCGATTTTTATTCCAAACATCAAAATCGAAAGCGCGTGTCAGACAAATTGAATTCAGAGGAAAAGTCACCTCTGCAATGATTTATGATCATCTACCCATTCATGACGTATTTAAAAAAGTAAATCAAAATACACTTTTTGGATGTATGGATTTCAAAGGAATGAAACAACCTTTCTTTTTTGTTTTAGAGCGTGATGTAAAGTAAACGTTGCATCATTTTGGAATGATCTTATTTTTTTTCAAAGCCAATTGATTTTTTGTAATTTGTTCCCAAACGGAGAAAAAATATTCTCCGATCAAACGATTGGACCAAGATTTTGCAAAAATTCCTTCAAAAAATGCAATATGACTTCCGCGTTTCGTATGCACATGGATTGTATTTTTTAAACTTTCTAACCAATGTAAATTTTCTAAAACATTCAAATTCACACAAATCGGATCATCGGCTGCATTGAGCACAAGTAAAGGTGTTTTGATTTGGCTCGTGACAAGGATTGGGTTTGATTTTTGATAATAGGACTCTTTGTTTTTGAATCCAGAAATGGAATGAAGTTTGTCTTGGAACTCACCAAGCGATTTTACTTTTAATAATTCGTCCGTGCCTTTTACCTTTGCAAAACTCTCGTAATGTCTCTTTAGGAAGTAATTAATCATACGTTGCCCCATGATTTTACTATATACAGGATGTACTCTATGAAAAGCCTTTTCGATATCGTATGCTGGTGAAACTGCAACTGCTGCACTGAACATACTTTTTGTTCCAGACTCACCCAAATATCTTGCAAGTAATCCAGAACCAGCAGAAATTCCAACACCAAACAATGGTTTATTCGGAAATAATCTTCGAATATGATTGAGTTGTTCTTTTAAGTCGGAAGTAGAACCCATTGTATTGATGATGGGTTTTGTTAGGGGTAAGTTGCCATGACCTCGTCTAATACAAACTACAACTATCCAATTCAAAGTTTTTCGTAAATGTGATACTGTTGATTTTATGTCTTGCTCATCACCGCTAATGGTGTGAAAAACAACCACGATTGGAGTTGCGTCTTTTTGGTTGACTGCGTGAAAGCCAGACCACGCAAGTCCAGTTGTTCCTCCATCTCTCATTTCTAGATGCTCAATTTTATCATAGAGAAAAAGTTTGGACTTGGACTCTCGGAACATCAATAATAATAGCATTAAATGTTGATTGAAACACCAGAATGTAGGTACATAACGTTTGGTGAGGCTAGGAGTTTGTGAAATGATCTTCGATGATAATTCGGAATCATGAAACCTAAGTTTTGGAAACTCAATCACATCAACAAAATAATAAAAAATAAATCCAAACAGAATGATAGCGAAGATCGTATAAAGAACAGTTTCTAATGACATTCTGATAGATTAATTAAATTTAAGTTTTGAATTGAGTTCTTTCATAAATGGAATATCAAACTTAACTACCTTTCTATCGTATGTTACAAGTCCATTGATTTCCTCTTCTACATCACTTACTTGGGTATAGATCGATGCACTAAGACCTTTGTTTATCAGTGGTAAAAGTTCATTTTCAATCAGTTTTTGATACTCCCATTGTAAAGTGGCTTTATCCGGTAGAATTTTGTAGCCAAATAATTTTTTCTCATCAAATACATGACCTTCAGTTTTTAATGAATAACCACCAAATTCTGATAATACGATGACCCTTGGGTCTTTTTTAGGTACTTTTAACTTTTGGTAGTAAAGGTGTAAACTCTTTAGATCACTACTATTTTTTCCCTGGTCATACCAACCGCTCACACTATCGATGGTCCTTGTGGAGTCCAAATGTTTTAATTGTTTAGTCAGTTGGATGCTATCAAATTGTCCCCAACCTTCATTAAACAGAACCCACACTGCTAAAGAAACTGTGTTGAATAGAAGTTTTACCGTCTGGTCCATTTCAGAGATAAATTCTTTTTTGCCTACTTCATCTGTGCGATTTAAAAATCTGTGTTTTGTGTCATCAGTATTCCAGCCGATGAAAGGTAGGTAAGCCACCTTCCATGTTTCATAAGGACCACCACCACAAACAAAATCTTGCCAGACTAACATTCCAATTCGGTCACAATGATAATACCAGCGCAAAGGTTCAATTTTGATGTGTTTTCTTAACGTATTAAAACCCATTTCCTTCATCAGGCTAATCTCTTTTATCATCGATTCATCGTCAGGTGGTGTTAATAAACTATCAGACCAATATCCTTGGTCCAATAGTCCATTATGAAAATAAGGTTTGTTGTTTAAATACAATCGTTTGAATTTTCCATCATATCCAATCGAAAACTTTCTCATCCCAAAGTATGAGAACACCTTGTCATCTTTTGTTTGTATTGATATGTTATACAATTTTGGATTTTCTGGAGTCCATAAAATCATATTAGGAATCGATAATGTTGCGTGCTTTTTGGAACCTTCTGCGATTACCTCTTCCCCATCGAGAATTTGGATGGATACGACATCACTTTCGGTATCAATTTCGATTTCCAAAGATTTTGTTTCTATATTGGGAATCATTTTGATACTTTTGATATAATCATTGGAAACACTTTCCATCCAAACGGTTTGCCAAATTCCTGATTGCGGTGTGTACCAAATCCCACCTCGTTTAAGTTTTTGTTTTCCTCGTGATTGAGTCCCCGTGTCGGTTGGGTCTGTGACTGTGAGCCTTATTTCATTTTTTCCAACTTTGATCGTCTTTGACACATCAAATGTAAAAGGTAGAAACCCTCCTTGGTGGTATCCAACTTCAATTCCATTGAGATAACATATGCAAGAATAATCGACGGCACCAAAATGTAAGAATGTGATTTCCTTTAGAAAATTCGCATCAATTTCAAATTCTCTTTTATAAAATAAAACCTCATCTGGTTTTAAGATGAAATTTCCTAATCCACTCGCCTTTGTCTCTGGGGAAAAGGGGACAATGATTTTATGTTGGTATTCTAGAGGTTCACCTTGTTTATGGTGGCCCAAAAACCACTCGCCATTTAAATTCAGATAACTATCTCGTTGGAGTTGTGGTCTCGGATATTCTGGGTGAGGAACTTTCATGTTGATTTCAAATTTCCTTTTCGAATCAGTGTGAGTGGATAAAATATCAATAAACAAAAGATTGCTCCAGTGATAAAAATTTCTGGAGACGGGACATGCGCAACGCTTCCATTCGTTGGATCAATATAAGTAAGGTTTGTAGTTTCGTTGATCTTTTGGCCAATCATTGGACCAATGAACATAGGGATCAAAACGAAGAATATCATACGAATTCCTTGTAGTTTCCCTGTATTTTGAATGGGTGTAAAATCTCTTATTTGAGCACCAAGGAGAGCCAATACTAAAACAAATCCTGTCATAAGTATTAAACTGGTGAATCCAACAAATACCATTAATACGTTTGTGTCATATGCTTTAAAATACTTTGCGACAATGTATAAAGAAACCATTCCTAAAATATAAATAATAGAATATCTGATGAGAAGTTTGTCTTTGTCCTTTCCATCAAATTGTTTGCCAAGAAAAATTGTGATGAAACTTGCGCCTAAGATCACACATGCGAGTACAATCGAATACTGGATTGCGTTAAAACTTAAATACTCTTGCATGAAAATGATTAGATAAGGCATGTAAATTTGGCTAGCAATGCCATAAATACCCATTGCCAAAAAATATAAGTATAATCGCTTGTGATCTAAGATCACTGTCTTTTTAAAACCATAAAGCAGATCGGCAAAAAAATTTGAATTCTGTTTTTTTAGATTGGGATGATCCTTGATGGTCCATAAACCAATGATTCCAGAAAAAGACATTAATGTCCCAACTCCAACAAATAATCCTGGGTAACCGAGAGCTGTCACAATCATTCCAAATCCTCCGGCTACAATTAACATCGCAAGCAGTGGCATTGCAGATAAAACTCCTTCCGCCAAACTCCTCGCTTCGCCAGTGTTATCTGTAACGTATGCATTAAAAGCGGCATCATTTGCAGTGGAACCAAGGGCTGTCATCAAACAATCCAAGGTTATTACAATTGTTATGGTAAGGGCTATGATTGTCGTTTCATCGGAAATTCCAAACCAGATACTTGTGTTTTCTTTGGAAACAAATGCAAATGAAAGAGTGAGTAACCCCCAAAACAGATATCCAAATGAGATAAAATACTTTCGGTTGCCTAATTTGTCGGATACTATTCCTGCAATTAATGTAGTAAAAGTAGCAACAATTCCGCTAAGTTGTACCATGAGTGTCACGGAAGATGTGCTTTTTGAGATTGTATTATAGATGAATAGGTTGAAGTAAATGTTTTCGACGGACCACGCGATTTGACCCACGAGACCAAATAATATCAAAACAAACCAAAGGCGGCCACTCAAACTGTGCTTTTTCATGATCGCACAGTTTTCTGTTATGAGGATTTCTTTGGCGAGCCTTATTTTTGAATTTGGTTCAAAAGTTAGCTCCTGATTGATTTTTGGTATTGTTCTTTAAAAGACTTTGCCCAATTGGAACCCAATCCATTGGTGTTGTTGGGGAAGTCCTTTTGCAGATTGGAAATCAATCGTTTGGTAATTATAATGAATTCCAAATAAAAAACCTGCATTAGAAACAGAAACAAATCCAGCTCTTACAAATCCAACTGCTCGTTTCAAATCTGCAATATAAGTTTTTTCGTCTCGATATTCAACTTCTTCACGTAACAGCTGTAACAAGGCCTCTCTTTGTTTTGGGTCTAAAATAAATTGAGACAGGACTTCATATGAATAATACCGGACAATGGGAGGAAGTTTTCCACCTTCTGGTCTAAATATCGAGTAAATTGCCAATGCTCTTGCATTGTCTGGAATTTGATCCCATTGGGCAGCCAAGTTGGATAATAAAAATAACCTAGTTGTACGTTCGATTTCTTCTGCACCATTAAAGATATTGTTAAAAAGTAAATAATTTAAGCCAATATTGTAAGGGTTATTGGTTCCATTCACTAAAAATTCGTTAAAGAGAATATAACGTTGTAATGTGTTTCTTCCATTATCTTCCGATAAAATTCTATACTGTAATTCTCTTTCGCCAACATCAGGAGTTGGGTTGTTTAAAAAACTATCCCAATTACTAAAAGCGGAACTTCTGTTTTGTGATTTATAAGCTTTGTCCGTACCCATTTGGCCTTGGATTGTTGCATTGTAAGCTTGTAAGGTTCCACCAGGATTCACGTAAAAATACCAATATCCATTTCCTTCTTCATGAAGGATTGGTGATCCTGGTTGGAGTGCAGAACTTCCCGGACCTGGTGTTTTATCAACATTCCCAAATCGAAAGATAAGACCAAAGGATACATCTGTTTGGATGTTCCCAAGATTTAAATTGTATTGAGTCCCGAAGAATCGATGGTAAAATTTTCTGATATCTGTTTTTAAGGCAGCGGAGTAAGAATCGGGAATTTGTGTATCCCAACCTTGCGGAGTTGGGGAACCAATAAAATTATGAAAATTGATTTGAGCAGATTTCCCGCCGACAGAAGGTCCAATCATACCTAACTCTAGTTCTGTGGTGATGCTTGTATCTTCGGTAAAAGTTGTGAGTGAGTTTGAAAAATATCCTCGACTTGAATATGGTCTGTCACCATAAGAAACATCTGCTTTTGTGATGTTCGTTGGAGTATAAAATTCTTGTCCTACTGCAAAACCTTGAAGGTATCTCGTTTTTTCTGTAGGAGTGATGAATAAATCATTCCAATAGCTGAAAATTTTTCGTGTTGGATTGGATTCTCCAGCACTCATATGAAATTCTAACCTTGATCCGTTTGTATAATACTGATCTGAAAAACCACCAAAGGCATCATTTTCCATGATCAATCGGAGTTGGTATTGTTCCGGTGCTTCCGGTTTTGTATTTTGTATTTCTTTTGGAGTTTCTACAACTGCCTTGACCGGAGTTTGTTTTTTGATGATTTTGGATTGGCTCCAAGTCGAACCAGCGAACAAAAGATAAGCGACAAGGAAAGAAATTAAAATTTTTGTTTTCATAACTTACTATTGATTTTTTAAATCATCTTCATCTGTTTTTAAGTATAAGTATTTTTCTGCCCAAAACGTTCCAAATGGAATGACGGAAGCCAAAGCGGCAAGGAAGGTTTTTTTCATTTTCCAATTCAGTTCGACTTTCACTTGGAATAATTCTACCAAATACAATAAAAACAATAATCCATGGACAAGGCCTACAATTTTATTGGGCTCTGGATTTTGGTAGAGATACTTAAGGGGCATGGTCACAAATAAAATCGTTAAAAATGATATACCTTCCAAGAATGCCAAAATTCGGAATCGACCTAGTTTGGTTTGTAGCAACGTGAACATAAAACTCCTCAGATTTTTACTTTCACCAACTTCGAGTGATACCTAGTTTTCGTCCGTACTTTCTTTGCCTAGACCTAGTGTCTTAATGCTCTAAAAAAGAACTCATCTGGATTTTGTGTTTGTTTCGATTGGAAACGGCAGGTTTCCAACACCTTTATGGCTTCAAAATAGTCGACAATTGTTCGGGATTGACAGTTTTGCCTGTCGATGGTAAAACGAGTAGGATGAAACTTCGGATTTTTTTGACACTCTTTCTTCTAATGACTCTTCCGACATTTGCGGATGAACCGAACGCGTTTTTGGCAGGGATGTCCAAAAAAGACATCACAGGTCCACCGATCGGTGTCATGTTTTGGGGCTATGCAAGGGAGGACCAAACCGGTGTTGGGATCCAAACAAGGCAATACGCCAGAGCACTTGTCATTGAAGATCGTCTTACCCACAAATTATTCGCTTATGTAACTGCTGAGGTAGGTGGAATTCCTTTTGAGATCCAAAGGGAGGTTGTGGCCAAACTCCAAACGGAAGTGGATGCAAATTTCCATTTAGGAAATGTTTTGCTAAATGCTTCACATACTCATAGCGGACCTGCGGGTCATTTTCATTATTCGGAAGTATCTTTTTATTCTACTCAGTTTTACAAAGACACCTATCAAGTATTACGTGATGGTATTGTGGAAGCAATCAAAGAGGCTTATCAAAAAAGAAAACCTGCCGATTTAAAAATTGGGAAAACAATTGTAAAGGATGCTGGGGTGAATCGAAGTTTGTCTGCATATATGGCGAATCCAGAATCGGAAAGAAAATTATATGCTGATAATATTGATAAAGAGATGGTGCAACTCAATGTTTTTGTGGAAGGAAAATCAGTTGGATTTGTCAATTGGTATGGAGTCCATCCAACAAATATAACATTTGATAATCGATTGATTTCATCAGATAATAAAGGAATTGCTTCGATACTGTCTGAAAAAGAAGCAGAGAAAAATGGAGACAAGGGTTTTGTTGCAATTTTTGCACAAGCCAATGAAGGTGATGTATCTCCAAATTTAAATTTAAATAATACAGGTCCTGGTAAAGATATTTATGATAGTAGTTTCATTATCGGACAACGTCAATTTTTAGCAAGCCAAGAGATATTAAATGCAAAAGGAAAATCATTAAAAGGTGGATTGAGTTTTTCACATCGATTCATTGATATGAGCCAACACCCAGTGAGAAGTGAATTCTCTGGAACTGGCAAAACAGAATACACATGTCCTTCCGCGTATGGATATGCATTTGCTGCGGGGTCAACGGAAGAAGGTGGTGGGCACTTTTTATTCCATGAAGGAATGACTGAAAAAAATCGAAGATTTTACATTGATTGGATTGCAAAGTTTATGTTACAGTCCCCATCAGAAAAATTGAGAGAATGCCAAAATCCAAAGGCTGTTTTGTTTCCGATGGGTGAAACAAAACCAATTCCAAGTTTGCCACAAATTCTACCGTATGGACTTGTGTTAGTTGGTGAATTATCCATAATGGTTCTGCCACACGAAGTCACGACCATGTCTAGTCGGAGATTAAAAAAAGAAGTTAAGTCGGTTTTGAAAGACAAAATATCTGATATTGTTCTTTCTGGATTGACCAACGACTTTTCTGGTTACATCACAACTCCAGAAGAATACTCTACTCAGAATTATGAAGGTGGCCATACACTCCATGGACAACAAAGCCTAAATGCCCTTAGGCAGGAATTTTTTGGAATGGCAAGTGATCTCATCCAAGGTATTGAATTTACAAATGCTTCCAAGTCGGAAATCACTCCATTAGACTTATCGGGAAAGGTGCATCCACTGAAACTTCCTGAATCAGATACAGTCACAACTGAACCCAAACAAGTGTTAAAGCCAAATGGAAATCTGTATCAAAAAGGAAACCAAGTGGTTTGTAAAGTCAGTGCAGCAAGTCCAAATGTGGGATACCCTAATGTGAATTCCTATTTGTGGGTTGAAAAAAAGAATGGTTCCGGTTGGGAGAAGGTTCGATCAGATTCTGACTTTGATACCAAATTCACTTACCAAAGCCCTGGATTTTTTGACAAAGGTTTAGGAAAGATGGAATTGGTTTGGGAGACGAGTCCATCCATTCCCAATGGCGAATACCGTTTGGTTCACGAAGGGATTTACCTTTCTCCCACTGAGAAAAAAAGTAATTACCGGGTGGAATGCCCTGTCTTCCAAGTCCAATAAAACGATTTAATGAGTTGGTCTGTTCTTTGATTTAGACACAGACCAGCTCCCATGAAACCAAGGGCACTCCCAAGTGGATCCCTTTCTCATCATAAAAACAGGTTGTGAAAAATCCCTGATCCTAAATATTTTCTCTAGTTTCTTTTTTTGAAATCTAAGGGGAATCTATGAACGAGTTTTACCAAGATGAATGGGTATGGATCACAGGTGCCTCCTCTGGTATTGGCAAAGAATTAGTCAAACAAGCCTATGCCCAAAAAGCAAAAATACTATTAGCATCTCGTAAAACCAAAGATTTAGAACGAATCGCAAAAGAAATTGGATTAGAAAAAGGAAGATATGCAGTTGAAAAACTTGATTTGGAAAACTACCAACAGTGTTCTGAATTTGCGAAACGTTGTCTAAAAAAATATGGAATTCCAAAAGTAGTCATCCATAACGGCGGTATTAGCCAACGCTCTCTTACCAAAGAAACCAATTTAGCCACCCTGGAAAAAATCATGAATACAAATTTTTTTGGAGCTGCTGAGTTAACGCGTGCAATGTTACCTGAAATATTAGGCAAAAAATCGGTACATTTTGCTGTCATTTCCAGTGTTGCTGGAAAAATTGGAAGTCCTTTACGTTCTGCATACTCTGCTTCCAAATTTGCATTGGTAGGTTTTTTTCATGTCTTGCGAGCGGAAGAAGAAAAATCCGGAATCTTTGTGACCATGGTGTATCCTGGATTCATCCAAACCAACATTTCAATGAATGCACTCCAAGGAGATGGTTCCTCAACAGGTACGATGGATTCAGTCATCGAATCTGGATTGCCAGTGCAACTTTGTGCCCATAGAATCCTACATGCAGTTGCCAACAAACAGAGAGAGGTTGTCATCGCAGGGATCAAAGAAAAGTTTGGTTTGTTTCTACAAACGTTTATGCCTTCATTATTTTTTAAAATGATCCAAAAAGTAAAAGTGAGATAGGGGGAATTAAATTTTGAGCCGCAAATTTGTTTATATTTTCATCGCGATCTTTTTCAGTGTGAGTCTATTATCCCAACAAACAATCCAGAATTATAAAATAAAATCAAAAACAAACGAAGTAGAAAGGTCCTATTTACTCGATCTATTACGTGCAAGAATGTCGAATGAATTCAAACAGGAATTTATATTTGTCGTCGAACATTTTAAAGTCGCAGGAGATTTTGCTTGGTTTCGTGGTGTTGCAAAAAGGAAAGATGGGAAGGAAATTGATCTTTCAGAAGATTTACCTTATGACTGTTGCCATGTGGAAGCTTTGTTCAAAAAAGTAAATGGGAAATGGCAGATTTCAGAATCAGCCGCATTTAGTACCGATGTTTGGTGGGATGGAATCCAACAACGGTACCCAAAAGCACCCAAAGAAATATTTTTAGATTAACTGAATCATATGCGAAACCTGATCTTTGGAGCCGAAATTCAAAATGGTGCCAAAACAGGCGAAAAAGGTAAAAGAAAAAAATAGATAGAATTTTGATCCAATAAGAGTCAGATGGAGCCATGCTCCTGGAATACTTAAATGTTGATTCCATTCAAATTTTGAATGATTCAAAAAATTGGGATGATGTTCACAATTCTTTACTGAATAAAATTAGGGAATTGGAAATCCGAGAAGAAATCCAAAACCATTTTCAATCCATTCCCAATCAAACATTTGAGTCGATTGGACAAAGTATTTTGATCCCTCATTTTCGATCCAAAAAAATCAAATCTCCAGAATTGTTTTTATTCATTCTCCCCCAAGGAATCATTGTGGGTGACAAACATATTCGTTTGGTATTATTCCAAATGATCCCTGAAAACTTACCATCTCTCCATTTACGTTTGTTACATGGCTTATCGTCACTTTTGCCCCAAATTTTTGATGAACTGATGTCATGCGAGAAGGAGGTAGACGTTTTAAGTGTAGTCCAACGCGGCGAAGTCAATATGAAACCAAGTTATAAAAACTTAAATCATTCTCAAATTGCCTTCGAATTACAAACAGATTTACAAATTGGTCTCACTGAAAAGGAAGCAAAAATTCGATTATCAACGTTTGGTAAAAATGTAATTGAAAAAGAAAAATCAGTTCCCATGATTTGGAAATTTATAAAAAGTTTTTTTAATCTTTTTGCCATTTTATTATGGGTAGCAACTGGCCTCTGCTTTGTGCCAGGTGTGGATATGCCAGAGTTAGGTCTCGCAATCTTTATTGTTGTTTTGATAAATGGGATATTTTCTTTTTTTCAAGAATCAAAATCAGATCACGCAGTAGAAGCCTTACGAAAGTTACTTGCCAATGAATGTCCTGTCATTCGGGGAGGGAATGTATTAACGGTTCCCGCCGATGAAATCGTGCCAGGAGATTTGCTTGTTCTGGCGGAAGGGGACATTGTGCCTGCTGATTGTCGAATCATTGAATCCGAAGATGTGGAAGTGGACAATTCATCTTTAACAGGAGAATCAACTTCGGCGCGTCGTTATAAATCAGAAAATCAAATTGTATTGGAAGGAAAATTTTTGTGGTTGGAGATGCCAAACATCCTATTTGCTGGTAGTTCCCTTATCAAAGGCAAAACGAAAGCTGTTGTTTTTGGGACAGGACAGTCGACTGAAATTGGACAAATTGCTGGATTAACTTCCAAAATCAAAAGGGTGGAGAGTCCACTACAAAAACAACTCCGCCAAACTGTGATCTCCATTTCACTCTTTGCTTTTAGCATTGGAGTGGTCTTTTTGATCCTCGGATACTGGGTTGCTGGTCTCAGTTTTGTCCAAGCCTTTTTGTTTTTTATCGGCATCTTTGTGGCGAATGTTCCAGAAGGTTTATTGCCAACAGTGACCCTATCACTAGCGTTAGGTGTGTCTAGAATGGCAAAACGCAACGCAATTTTAAAGGATTTGTCAAGTGTTGAAACATTGGGTTGTACGACTGTTATCTGCTCCGATAAAACGGGTACTCTCACTCAAAACCAAATGCGAGTGACTGAATTATTTTTTGATTCGAAATACCTTTCGCCAGATGAACTTTCCAATCGAGAAGGTAGTCAACTCTTACTAGAATGTGGTTATTATTGTAATAATGCTTCTTTGGTTCCAAATCCACTCGGTGATCCAACTGAACTTTCTTTATTGTACCTTGCATCTGGAAGGATTCACAATACTTCCGGGAAACGAGTTTTTACCAATGGTTTTGATTCGATACGAAAACGTATGAGTGTGGTTGTCCAAAATGAGGATTTTGCAATTGTTTATGCAAAAGGTGGCCCTGCTGAAATACTAACAATCTGTACACACGTATATGAAAATGGATCTGTTGTTCCTCTAGATGAGGAAAAAAGGAAGTCATTACAAAATGCATCAGATGCATCCGCAAGACAAGGGAACCGGATCTTAGCATTTTCTTATCAAATGATTTCCAACCAATCAGGTCCATTGGACCAAATGACACTATTGAATGTAGAAAAAGATATGGTGTATTTGGGTCATTGTTGTTTGTCGGATCCCATTCGGCCAACAGTCCCAGATGCAATTACAAAATGCCATACAGCAGGCATTCGGATCCTTATGATCACAGGTGACCATCCGCTCACGGCAGAATCGGTAGGACGAAGTATTGGAATTGGGGGTGAAAAACCTGTTGTCATCACAGGAGTCCAAATTGACCAAATGACAGATGTCAGTCTTCGTGAATGGGTTAGGAAAGGTGAACCAATATTTGCTCGAGTGTCTCCTTCGCAAAAATTACGAATTGTTACCATATTGCAAGAATTAGGTGAGATTGTGGCTGTAACAGGAGATGGAGTCAATGATGGTCCAGCCTTAAAAAAAGCGGACATTGGGATTGCAATGGGTAAACGTGGGACGGAGGTTGCTAAAGAAGCAGCACGAATGATCATTGTAGATGATGATTTTGCAACGATTGTTTCGGCAATTGAAGAAGGACGTGGGGTATTTGATAATATTCGCAAATTTTCGGCTTATGTTTTGAATTCAAACCCCCAAGAGTTAATTCCTTTTTTACTTTGGGCGATGATTCCTGGATTTCCTCTCTTGATGACGGTGATGGGTGTTCTTGCTGTGGATGTGGGTACAGACTTAATCCCAGCAATGGGACTTGGTTCTGAACCTCCTGAAAAAGGGATCATGAATCGTAAGCCAAGAAATCGAGATGAAAAATTGATTTCATTACGATTCATCCTAAATTCCTATTTTAAGGAAGGAATGATTTTGTTTGGAGCATGTTTCAGTACATACTTTTACTTTGTTTATACCGAATGTGGAGGAGTGATGCCAAAATCTCCAGAAGGTTTGAATATGGCGAAAGCTAGCCCAGAGTATTTACAATCCTTAACCGCTTTCTTCTTTCCAACGATTACTGTGCAAATTGCAAACGTTTTAAGTAAAAGATCTAGGATAGAATCCGTATTCCGTATGGATTTATTTGCAAACCGAATCATTTGGATCGGAATTGGGTTTTCCATTCTTTTGTGTTATTTGTTTTTTTATACAGAACTAAGTTCAATCTATTATTTCGCTCCACTACCGATTCATGTATACGGATTTGCCTTTCACGGAACACTGGTTTTGTTACTGTATTCGGAAATTGTAAAGTATTTCAGAAGACGAAAATTAGATTTAACTGAGATTCATTCTTAATATTCAATGAGTATTTCTACTGATCGATTCAGGAGATAGAAGGAAGGATCAAAGTGATTTCAAAAATCTGAAACTTGTTTAGTTTGAGTTTACAGTGATTCAAAGGATCATTTTTGAAAGAGAAACGGATATTAGTTGCTGAAGATGATGGTGTTTTAGGTTTTTATTTAAAACAACAACTCTCGGAACTTGGTTACCAAGTCGTACTTGCCAAAGATGGCAAATCAGCATTGGCTTCTTATTTAGAAAAACCGTTTCCTGTTGTCATCACAGATTATGAAATGCCTGGACTCAATGGTGATGAGCTCATCTCCAGTTTAAAAATCGGAGATGTAGAACCTGTGATTATGATGATCACAGGAAATTCTGATCCCAAACTCATTGTCAAAGTCATGAAAATGGGTGCCTTTGATTATATCATCAAACCGATCCAGAATTTTGAAATTGCCTTAAAGGTAAAACGTGCTTTTGAATTTTATGAGATGAAACGGATTGAAACCATTTCTCGTAAAGAGCACCAATTACGATTGGAAGGTCAATTGGAATGGATACAATGGAAAGAAAAAATGAATTCCATTGGGAAATTGAAAAGGCAAAATCAAAATCTCTTTGAAAGTTTAAAACATAGTTTTTGCCAAGGAGCAGGATTTGGAGCTTTGGTCTCCATCTTAAAAATGGTAAATGATACTTCTGAATTTGATGGAAAGTATTATAAGATTGAATCTGAACTCATGGAACTCATCCAAACGAATGCAGATATGGCAGAAAAATCATTAAATGCTTTTGCAGAAATTGACTCTTTGATCACAACACAACCATCATTTGAAAAGTTAACCATGTTTGAATTGTACCTAGAGATGAAAGGTTGGATCGATGAAATGTCTCATATTTTGGAAATTCAAAAACATAAAATCGTAATCAGCGATATTCACAATCATCATTCAACTCAGAATCTCCTTATCAACAAATCATGCTTTAAAAAATCATTTACTGAAATCATTACAAACGCCTGTAAATTTTCATTTCCTGATACAACTATCACCATCATCATAAAAATGGAAAATGAATGGTTCAAATGTGCAATCTATAATGAACCAACAGCTAATTTTGATGGATCTGTTGGGATTCCAATTCAATTTGAAAATTTGATATTTGAGCCCTTCTATCGTTTGTCGAAAAGTGTATTTGAATCATATGGTACTTTAGATTTTGGATTGGGATTGAGTTATGTAGACACTTGCATCAAAAAACATAATGGAAAAATCTCCATTTTTAATGTGAAAGACCATTTCGATTGGAATGGAGCTCCCAAAACAAAAGTAGCCTTTCAAATTTCGCTTCCGATTCAAAACGAAACGAAGTAAATCACTTACTCTTTCCTTGTTTGCATCCGTTTCTTTTTGAGTTTTAGGATGACTAGAAACGTAGTTAGTAATATTGGGAACATAAAAACAAACAGTACATTACTATTGGAAAGGAAGACTGGTAGTTGATTGGTGACAATCCATTGGTTGAATCCTTGTAAATTCCATCGAACGCTATGTTTGCCTGGACCTTGTCCTTTGACGACAACCATGATGATCTCTTTTTGAACCGTTACGAGTGTTCCTATCGGAATTTTGAATTCGTTCTTCGGCGTTAGACTTATCAAAGTTCCCGTATTTGGATCAATCGATTCACAATAATCGGAATCACATTGTCGACAGCTTCCTAATCCACCATCTTGGTTTCCATTTCCAGCGATGTAGGCATTTTCTGTAAATCCATTCAATTTTCGGTGTTCGTTTCCAAAGTATGTACAAGTTGTGTACAAAGAATCTTCTGTGATGAACTTTAATAGAAGGGTTTGGGAACCCGCATGGCCATCTCCATCTGAGGAGAGGATGGGAAATTCCTTTGGAAAGATAAACTCGGCTCGTCCAATGATGGGTATAGTATCCACACATTGGTTCTCATTCCATGTTGATTCACAAACGACGTTGTTACTTTTGATGGATTGTAATTGGAAACTATACATTTCCACATGATCCTTGTTTGGCGGAATTTGTTGTTTGAAACAAACCAAATTGGATATAAATTGTGAAGGTAGGAAATTGGATGGTAATTCTACGTCATCATTCCAATTGATTCCTATAAAACTTCTGGAATCCAACATCTTGGTAGAGCCATCCGGATTGTACAAAAATGAAACGCAAGTTAGATCCCAATTGTTGGCCGAACAGCTTGTTTCATCTCCTTTTTTATACTGAATGAAGACTCCACCATAATTTGGGCATAGGTTTTGCGTCGAGGGTGCTGGGAGGATAGTAATGTGAATTTTGATTGGGATGGATCCCGTTGGATCGGAATTCGGATTCTCAGGAGTGGTACTTGTAAAACCAGAGGATTGTGAGCCAAGTAAGGCCAAAGCCCAAAGGTAGGATTCTTGGTCTTTTTTGGCACAACCCAATGTGAGAAGAAGGATGAATGCACTTAAGGGGAACAACCGATTCATACATGGATCAGACGGATCAAATTGATGATCAAAAACAAAGATGGTTTCCAAGACTCCTTGGAATCCGTTCCTTACGTACAGGTACGAATTTTAATCGATTAAATGGAGGATGGTGTCCAATTTGTTCAGACGGAAAACAGTCCGAATCAACTTATTGACGCCTGAGATTTGTAACTGAAGGTTTTGTGATTCCAGAGCTGCATGGTATTTCATGAGTTCACCAATGGTGGCGCTGTCCAAGGACATGGTAATCTCTGTGAAATCGAGTTGGACATCCTCTTTGGAATTTTGAATGGTAGACATAATTCTTTCTCGAAACCCACTCAAACCATCGAACGAAATGTCTTCGTTTTTGATTTTGATGACAACAGCCAATGTTGTCCCTTTTTGACTGGTATTGTAAATATTGAAAGATTTTTTCAAAACAAATTTCAAATTCTGTCTTGTTTTTTGGAATCTTTTCTATCAAATAGATTTTCCTTATGTCTGTAAGCGATCGCCAAATGAAATTGATCAAGGAAGCTGCTGAGTTATTAATTATGGAGCATCGCCTAACAACAGATGATGCTGTAATTGTGATATCTTCAGCTTTGAAAAAAGAGTTATCAGCAAGAAACACGAGTTTTGAAAAACTGGAAAAGGGATCAAAAATTGATCGGACAAGTTTTATCAGGAGTGTTGTCAAACATGTACAAATTTCACTCGAAAGTAATCCTTATTGGAGAACACAAAATTTGGACAAATCGATCGAAAATTTTTACCAAGTCCTCCACAAACAATGGGATTAATTTGAACTCGATTCTTTATTGATACCATCAGTTTCGCAATAGTATAAAGATGGGAATTCTTTTGATCGATAAAATTCAAATGAAAATGTTTGTGATTCTTTCGGTAAAAAGTCTTCCTTTTCTAATGCTAAACTAGCATAATCAATCACCTTATCATTGGCTCCAATGATCAAACATTTGATCCTTGTGAAATTTACAATTGAAGTTCCTGAATTCTGAATTTTTCCTGTTAGGATTGTTCCTTTGTTTTTCACTTTTTTTAATTGAATGGAATCTAAATTGAGATTAGGGCGATTTAAATCACCTTGGTAGGTTGTGGCAGTAACGGCAATTTCATAATGATGATATTTTGGAATGGATGACCACAATACTTCGAAACTGACTGATTCATCATTCTCAATCAAATTTTTTTCGCCGTAACCATCACTTGACCCTAAACTCGTTCCATCTTCACTGAGCAATGTAACCGTAAACTTCGGCATCAATAAAGAATGACCGCTACGATTCGTAAATGTTCCCACAAAATAGGTGTTACCGATGCTATCTGGGAATCCATTGACATAAAAAAATTCTCCTTCGGGGATGATTTCAACTACGTTCAAATTGGGATCGAGGGTAATGGATTGATTTTCTTCTTCTTGGATGGAAGACGAGTTTTGTGAATTGGAATTGAAAACTGCGGTTATGATACTTCCAAATACCATCCATCCCACAACAACAGCGATGAGAACGTATTTGTATTTTGTCAGAGAAAATGTATCAGTATTTTGACTTGTGCCATAAACTTTTGGTGGAGGACTGTCATACATGGCAGCTGACGGAAGTTTGTCGAAACAATCGGAGCATCGGTAAATGGTTGCTGATTCTCGATAAATATTTGTACTACCACAGCTAGGGCATTGGTTTGGTTGAGTCATTTTTATTCCGCTTCTACTCTAGTCAGTATCAATTTAGAAATCAAGTCAGAAATTTGTTTCCGAGTCCCCATTTCGATGGTAAGTAGAAATGATAATGGGTAACATTGTGTTTGGTAATGCGGAGGTTTTGATTCGAGTGTATTTGCAATTGGAACTGCAATTGGAAATCAAAAGTGGATTGGGGATTTCATATGGGGAAGGAGGCAATTCCACAAATACAAACGAATTGATTTTGTTTAATGTAAGAAAACTGCTAAAACCCGACTCTTCAGGCGATTTTCGGAGTAAGATCAAATTTTTATTTTGATACAAGAGGGGAATGGCCACAAATGAAAAATCTGAATTATTGAATACGAGTGTTTGTTCTGGGATCTCTTTCAATGCAGACAATGTATTGGATTGGAATTTTGAAATTTTAATGATTTCTTTTGTTTGGTAATTCAGCTGGTAAATCGAATAGAAGCTTATCAATAGGGTGGTGATCATCCATTTCCATTCTTTGACCAAATTATTTTTAACGATTTGATGAATGGAAAATAAATAAAAAGGAGTAAGAAAATATAAATACCGTGGAGTGTTATGCCCACCTGTGTTAGGTGACAATATTATGACGAGAGCAGTTATGAAGATTAATGCCAGAGAGTGAAATGATTTCTGCTTCTGAAACCATTGGTAAAGGCTAAGAATTAAAAAAAGAGTAAAGATCGGAATCTGTTCCAAAAGCAATCGTAATAAATAAATACAAATTTCCAAATTCCATTTGAAGTTACCGTTTTTGAAGATTCTCAGTGGTAAAACCGTTCCAAAAAAGGAATAGTTGATACAAACAAAACAAATTCCGATCGCAAGTAACCAGACAATATACTTTTTCCAAATGGTTTCCCATTCAAAGTAAAATGGAAGAAGGAGAATCAGAAATACCATTTCTGGCCTCATCCAGACCAAAGTAACCGTGATAAATGAAGCTATTGAGATGAGTTTTTTATGAAGAACATAAAAAAGTAAAATCTCTAAAAAAAATATCAATATTGTATCGTGTATTAAGTTGGTATAAATAGGGATAGAAGCACCAAACATGAGTAATAAGGTTAAGAAGTGGTCTCGTTTCATTTGGAAAAACAGCCATAGAGATAGAAAAAAAAGAAGAAGTTGGGTGATTTGTAATCCAACCCTACCAAAAAAATGAAATATTGGAGATAACAAAATTGGGTATAAGTTTGGAAACGTGGAATCGATTCGATTATTTGTTAGGTGAAAAAATAAATTGGGTAAAGGGAAAAATTCTAAACTTGGGTCTGTTCTGATAAAAGGATAAGGAAGTTGTAATGATCCTTGGAAAGTTTGTTTTAGTTGCCATTCGAAGAGCGAAAAATCTGAAAAAGATACAATCTGAATTGTTTTGATAAACAGGTAAGAGAATGTTAAAAAACCTAAACCATAAAAGAAACCAATTGCTTTTTTTGTCTGGATCATGACTTATCGAAACTAACACATTCTGGAAAAGATCCAAGTAACAGCAATGAAAAAAGTAATCAAGTATGGAAATGGAAATCGATTTAACAAGGCTGCTGTAATCGGATTGATCGCTCTCATGGGATTTACATCGATATCTGCTTTGAGATGGTTTGATCAAAATTGGTTTCAATATGATTTGCCATATGGGTATTTCCATTACCCTCCTAATCGCACTATTCCTTTTTTCCGTAGTGGGGAAGTAGAACCTGGTAAGATTGGAAAATTTGGCATACGAGAATCCAGTAGTAAAGGTAACATATCTTGTCATTTTATTTTGTTAGGTGATTCGCAAACATTTGGGTCTGGTATTTTTTGGGAAGATACTTTTTCGGAAATTTTAAACCGTGAAACCAAGTGCCAATGGACAAATGTGAGTATGCCTGGATTTACTTTAGAGAATGAATTTGCTGTTTTTCAAAAAATCCAAAAGGAAATTCCTTTTGAAGAAGTTTTCCTTGTTGTATATGGCAATGATATTTATGAAACGGGGGATACTCCCGATTATTTGCATTTTCTTGGTAGGCAAAAATGGTACATTCATTTTATGTCTTTGTTTGTTCCAGAGTATACAAGATTGGTTCTAAAAAAACTGTACTTCGACTCGGTACAAGTTCGAATGGATGTGGAAATTCAAAAGTTTGCCCATACAGAATTCAAGCAAAACAAGAAGAAATCAAACAATGTAGAAGTAGAGTTAGGTGATGAATTGTTTCCTTCCTTTCGCACTTTATATTCTATCAGTCCCAACTATTTCAAAGAATCACTGAATGTAAATTCTGAAGCCAATCAAAACTTTAAAAGGTGGAAGCGAGTGTTTCGCCGATTCCATATGGATTTAATCCAAAACAAAAAGAAATTGAATTTAGTTTATATTCCTCTTGATGTTGAATTTGATCCCATTCGTTTCCAGGTTTACCAAAAAATTGGTTTTCCAATGGAAGAACGTTGGTTAGAAGGGGATTCTGAATTTGTGTTAGCATTACAAACTATGGCAAAAGAGTTTGGAATGAAATTCATCGATATGCGTTCATCGTTTCGAAACCAAAAACAACTCTTACAAAGAGAAGACATTCACTTCAATGAAAAAGCCAATCGATTGATGGCAGACCGAATCAAAGATATGTTTTGAATTGAATTTTAAGCTTCTGTTTCTAATTTTTTTAAGATAGGGCAGTCTGGCCTATGGTCTCCATGACAATGGTTTACTAAATGTTTGAGAGTATCTGTCATGTCTTTGATTTGTTTTAATTTTAAATTTAATTCCTCCAAATGTTTTTCAGCTAGTTGTTTGACTTGTTTGCTACTTCTGGATTTGTTTTTCCAAAGTCCGATCAAACTTTTAATGTCTTCTAATGAAAATCCAAGTTCTCTGGATCGTTTGATGAAACGTACATAGTGTACGTCGTCTTCAGAATAAAGCCTATACCCGTTGTCTGTCCTTCGCGTCTTTGGGATGAGGCCAATGCTCTCGTAATGGCGGATGAGTTTTGTCGTAACGCCTGAGGACTTGGAAAGTTCACCGATATTCATCATTTTACTCCAAAATTGGGATCAAAAAAAAGTAAAAAAAAGGGAAAAAATTTTAAATCGCCTATTGACCTTCCAACGGTGGGAAGGTTTACACTGGAGTTAAGATTAACAAAGGAGTTAATAATAAAACAATGAAAAATTCAATAGGAATCGTAGTTTTTTCGGTTCTTTTCAGTTTCCAACCAATTTTAGCGCATGGAGAACACAAACCTGGGCCAAATGGTGGTGTGATCCGAATGCCGGGCGCATTCCATACAGAAGTGTTGGTTTACAAAAACCTTGGATTTAAGGTGTATCTTTTGGATATCAACTTTGAAAATCCTACTTCCAAAAATTCAGATGTCAGTGCTATTATAGTGAATGCTGGCAAAGAAGTTAGATTGAAGTGTTCTGGCCACCCAGATCATTTTTATTGTGAATTGCCGAAAGGTGCTTCCTTAGACACTGGAGAATTACTTTTAAATCCAGTTTGGAAAGGCCAAAAAGGCGCAGAAGTAAAATACAAATTGCCGTTAGGTGAATTGAAAGAAGAAAAAAAGGAGCATCATCATGGTTAATTATGAAATCGAAGGAATGACTTGTACACATTGTAAAAAAACAGTGGAGAAAATTTTCGCAGAGAGGGGCAAACAAGCAGTTGCCGATGTCGATGCAGAAATGGTGAGTGTGAATGAAACTTTAACGGAAGAAGAGTTGGACCAACTCAAAAACCGTTTGAGTGAGGATGGATATACCCTTGGAAACGTCAAATAAACTAGCAGAACACACGTTAGATCTTTTTGGAATGACTTGTGCGAATTGTGCCCTTCGGATTGAGAAGGGCCTTTCCAAGGTCGCAGGTGTATCTGATGTTCGGGTTAATTTTGCAAGAGAGTCTGTATTTCTAAGATCTGAGGAATCGGTTACTGTCGATTCTTTACTCAAAACAGTAGAATTTCTTGGTTACAGCGCAACAGAACACGATCCAAACAAACAGTCAGAAACGGAAAAAAAGCAAAAAGACCATATTCGAGTTTTGAAAATTCGATTTATCCTTTCGGCCCTTTTTTCTCTTCCTTTGTTTTATGGGATGGTCACACATTTCCAATTTTTATCCTTCCTTCCGATGCCGCATATCCTGATGGACAGGTGGGTTCAGTTAGTACTCGCAACACCTGTACAATTTATCATTGGCTTTCCATTTTACCAATCCGCATACCGTGCCCTTCGCAATGGATCGGCAAATATGGATGTACTGGTGGTGATAGGAACCTCTGCGGCGTATGGGTATAGTATCTTTGGGAAAGATTTGTACTTTGAGACTTCAAGCGTTCTCATCACCTTTATCTTAGGTGGGAAATGGATTGAACATGTCGCCAAAGGGAAAAGTAGCGATGGAATCAAAGCATTACTCACACTCCGCCCCGAAACGGCAACTGTCAAAACCAATGGAGTCTGGACGGAAGTTCCCAATGAATACCTAAAACAAGGTGATTTGGTTCTCGTCAAAGCCTTAGAAAGATTTCCAATGGATGGAATCGTCACTGAAGGAGAAAGTTACGCCGATGAATCCATGTTAACTGGTGAAAGTATGCCTGTGGAAAAAAAACAAGGTGATAAGATTCTCGGTGGAACAGTGAATGGAAATGGATCGCTTGTGGTGAAGGCAATGAAAGTGGGAAATGATACTACTTTATCGCATATCATACGTTCGGTCGAAGAATCACTGGGGACAAAAGCACCTCTCCAAAGGATAGCCGATCAAATTTCTGCTTATTTTGTACCAGTTGTGATTGCCATAAGCATCTTGGATTTTTTGGTTTGGTTTTTCCTTTTGGCACCTGGTGAAATCACTACAGCGATTGAAACAAGTATTGCCATCCTTGTGATTGCTTGTCCCTGTGCACTTGGACTAGCCACTCCCATTTCCCTCCTTGTCGGAACGGGAAGGGCCGCAAAACGTGGGGTGCTCTTTCGTAGTGCGGAAGCTTTAGAATCTGTTTCTAAGATCAATCTGATTTTCTTTGATAAAACAGGGACACTCACAGAAGGAAAACCAAAAGTAACAGATGTTCTAGTGACTGGCATTTCAGATGAAAAAAAATCAATTGTGTTTGGTCATGTGTTAGCCATGGAAGAAACTTCTGATCACCCATTAGCCAAAGCCATCTTGGCATTTGGAAAGGAAAAAGATTTTTACTTGGGTAGTGTTGGGATGGTAAAAACGATCACTTCGCCAGGTGGTGGAATCCAAACAGAACTTGATGGTACTGTATATTTTGCCGGTAAACAATCGTTTGTTGAAATGAATGGATTTACCATTCCTGAGACAATAAGAAGTGCTGTGGAAGGATGGATCAAAGATGGTGTGAGTTTGGTCTTTGTTGGGATACGAGGGAACATGGAAGGCATGATTGTGTTTCGGATCGAAGACCAAATCCGAGAATCTTCCGTGAAAGCAATCCAAGAACTCCGTTCGATCGGTGTGGAACCGATTTTACTGACAGGTGACAATCTCGAAGCAGCAAACAAAGTAGCAAAAGCAGTGGGGATTGTGTCTGTGTATTCTGGATTGCTCCCAGAAGAAAAATCCAAGATCATCAAACAACTCAAAAACAATCAAATCCATTCGGCAATGGTGGGCGATGGGATCAATGATGCACCTGCACTTGCCTCGGCTGATGTTGGGATCGCTATGGGTGGCGGATCTGACATTGCGATCAGCACCGCAGATGTTGTGCTTGTGAATGGGGACATCCAAAGGATCGTGGACCTCATTCGCATCGGAAAGGATACAGTGCTTAACATCAGACAAAATTTTGGATGGGCACTTGGATACAACCTTCTTGGGATTCCCATTGCCGCCTCAGGTCTTCTGGCGCCTTGGGTGAGTGGAGCTGCCATGGCATTTAGTTCCATCTCTGTTGTGTTCAATGCACTCCGGATGAGTCGCTGGAAATAAAAAAGAACCGAACTAGGATAAAAGAAAAATCTGTGGACATTTTATTTTTCAAACCTCCTGCCCATTTGCAAACCTATGTCAAAGAGTTTTGGGTTTGGCGGGAGGTAACGGCAAATCAATTACCTTGGATTTTGCCATCTTACGAGTGTGAGATGGTCTTTCATTTGGGAGACCCTCCCATTGTGGAAACGGAATCAGGGGAAACATTTCCATTGCCAAAGTCTCATCTTGTTGGTCCACAAACGAGGAGGTGGAGGGTCCTCTCCGAATCCAAATTGACACTCGTCTCTATTCGTTTTTATGTAGCCGGTTTTTTTTCTCTTTTCTCAAAAAATGGAATGGAAATCAAAAATCAATTTTTGGAAATCGCATCGAACAATTGTTTGGATCATATTTTTCAAAATCCGATACTAGAAGAAAAAAAATTAATCGAATGTTTATCGGAGTATTTACAGAACTATCCTGGTTCTCCGTCTGAGATCCCGGCCTACCTACGTTTTGCCTTGTTTGCATTGACAAATCCCAAAACCAATATCAATCCACTTGCCCAAAAACTGGGGATCTCACGCAAACAATTGGAACGAAAATTCCAAGAAGTAGTAGGACTCAATCCTTCCGAATACAGGTCGGTGCACCGAGTTTTGTCCCTTGTCAGAAATCCAGAACATTACCAAACCAATAATCCAGACCTCCGACTCACAGACCTGGCTCAAATTTTTGAGTACACCGATCAGTCTCATTTTAATCACGATTTTAAACGAAATTCCGGTAGTATTCCTAAAGAATGGTTTGCAGAATATGAAAAAATGTCTCATTTTTACAAGCAAAACACAGCAGATGAGTGATAGGATGGTACCATGATACAAAACATACTCGATTTCGCTCTGAAATCAAAATCAAATATCAGACTTCGCAGTTTGTGTTCTGCCATCACTCGAAGTGACAAAGATAGTTTTGATCTTTTGTTATCTGATCTAGAACTGAAAAAAGTTTGCCTAGGTGAGTCAGCTTTACTGCTAGGGATTGCGGTCACAGAAACAACGGATGTTTATTTTTTGAAAAAACTTATAGCGATTGGCTTGAATCCAGACGAACCAGATAACATGGGTTTGTTCCCAATTCATAAGGCAACCGAAGCAGGAAATATAGAAGCGGTAGAAATTTTACTTTATGCAGGTGCCAATCCCAATGCGGCTGATCCGAATGGTGTGACTGCTTTACACATTGCCAATAGTTTTGATGGACTTGGCGAATTGTCTGACTTACTCATCCGAATGGGTGCCAATATTTACCAACGAGACAATTTAGGAAAACGATATTTGATGTAAGGATTCTTTCTTGTCGTATATGGCGGTGTCTCCATCTTTGCGAATATGATCGGAACACCTTTTACCAAACATGCGACAAAACTCCTCCTCTTAGGTTCTGGAGAATTAGGAAAAGAGGTAGCCATCGAAGCCAATCGATTGGGTGTTCATGTCATCGCCGTGGATCGTTATCCCAACGCACCAGCTATGCTTGTGGCACAAGAATCCCGGGTCATCAATATGCTCGATCCAAAAGAACTAGAGGCCACCATACGCGAGTTAAAGCCTGATTTTGTTGTCCCGGAAATTGAGGCCATCCATACCGAAACTCTTGTTACGTTAGAAAAAGATGGATTTAAGATCATACCGAGTGCCAAAGCAGTGAACCTCACCATGAACCGTGAAGGCATTCGTAATTTCGTTGCAAACGAACTGGGTTTAATAACCTCCCAATTCCTTTTTGCCGACACCATCGAAGATTTTACAAACGCAGTCCATACTATTGGTTTTCCTTGTGTCGTGAAACCCATTATGAGTTCTTCTGGGAAAGGACAAAGTTTAGTCAAAACAGAAGCCGATATAATAAAGGCATGGGAGTATGGCCAAACCGGAGGTCGGACTGGCAAAGGGAAGATGATCATTGAAGAGTTCATCCCTTTTGATTTTGAAATCACACTTCTTACGATCCGCCATATCGATGGAACCAGTTTTTTACCTCCCATTGGGCATAGACAAGTGAACGGGGATTATGTGGAGTCTTGGATGCCGCAACCCATGTCTGACCTAGCCTTAACATCCGCCAAAAACATTGCAGAAACTGTGACAACAGGCCTTGGTGGGTTTGGGATCTTTGGTGTGGAATTATTTGTGAAAGGGGACGAAGTGTACTTTAGTGAAGTCTCACCTAGGCCACATGACACAGGACTTGTGACCCTTATCTCCCAAAATGTTTCTGAGTTTTCCCTCCATGTGCGTGCCTTACTTGGGCTTCCCATCCCCGAACTTATCTTCCAAACACCTGCGGCAAGTTCTGCCATTTTACTCGAAGGGAATACCAAATCGCCTGAGTATGTAGGGCTAAAAGAAGCACTGGCAATCAAAGGTGTGGACATTCGCATTTTTGGGAAACCAGAAGTGGAAGGAAAACGCCGAATGGGTGTTAGTTTGGCACTTGGAAACACGATTGAAGAAGCAAAAGAAAAAGCCAATCGTGGTCGAGATCACATCCAATTAAAAACTTAAATTTTCCATTTTGACGGTGTGATATCAATTTCGTTTCTAGGGAGTTATGTGCATTCGTAAAAAGCAAACTATACCGATAAAACAATGAACCTTGACTTTGTTAAAAAAAGATTAGAATTTACAAGAAATGAATTAATAAATCTACAACAGTGGAAGCCATTTATTCCAGGTTACAATGGTGATGACTCTCCAACATATCAAAATTTAATTTTTCCGATTGTCTCAAAAATATGTAAAATACATAATTTAAAAATACGTAATGATGATGGAGGTTTTGGTAATACTTTTGCGGCAGTTTTTTTTCATTCTAAAGATATTCATTTTGGGCTCAATGAAGGATATACGATAATGTTTAATTTATACACGCCCATAGCTGCCTTCAGCAGGGATACAATCACCATTCGTAATGATTTTTGGACTCTTCCCAATATTAATGAACCAACTGCATTAATTGACTCAAACAATTATGCTAATGAATTTGAAAAATCAGTTATAGAAATACTTGAATCAAATGGAACATATGTATTAACAGTGAAAAATGCAATGGAACTTTTACCAGATGATATCATCCCTTATGAATATTGCTCAACCGATGAACCTTGGAATAAAATATTCAATCTTTTATTTTCAAGTACTGACTAATTTTAAGATCACGAACTACACATAACAGTAACTAACCGCTTCGCTTCGGGACGAGCCCTCGCTTGGGCTCCGCCACATAGGCTTCTGGCACTCCCCTTGCATTTGCAAGTGTCGTTCCAGTCCCTAACGTCCCGTTGGGACTCAGGGTCAGGGAACTTCGGTAAGGCTAGTTCGTTATACGAAATAGCAAAAATGTATGCCTCAGGACATGGGTAACACTTGAATTATTAAAAAAAACTATTTTTAAGGACTTTAATGAATTGAAGAAAGTTTTCAACTCCGTGAACCAGGTTGGTATATTTACAGTTTTTAACTTTAGCGGAAACCGCTTTAGATTGATTGCGGCTATTCATTTCAATAGGCAGAAAGTTTTTGTAAGAAACATTTTATCACATTCTGAATATGATAAAGGTAAATGGTAAATGGAAAACTTATGATTCTAGAAATTGAAAAAGTTAGAAATGTTTGGAACGATGTTAAAGATATTCTCTCTGTCCCTCATACTGATAAACAATACAAAAAATTAGTCAAGGTGTTGTTTCAGAAATCTTAAATGGGAAAAGAGAATTAAATGTACGGCAAATCAAAGCACTGCAGAAAAATTTAATATTTCTCCTTCGGTATTCATTTGATCGTGCAGTTTGTAACTTCGCATAACAATAACTAACCGCTACTCTTCAAAGCAAGGCCCTCGCTTGGGCTTCTGCCACATTCCTCAAACGATCGAAGGATTAGTCCTGTTTGATGTTTTGGACTTTAAAATTGGTCATTTTGTCTTCATAGATACTTCCGTCGCCATAAGGAAGGAAAACATTATCATAATGCATCGCAAGGAGTTTGGTTCCTTTTCCAAACCCTCGTATGAGTTCTGATTCAATGGAATCAAAATCATAAAACTCGATGGAATCCATGTATTGGCCATCATGAAGTAAGTTGAGAAAGATCACAAACTTACCTGCATGTTTCAAGATCTTCAAAGAAAATAACATTTCTCTTAATTTTAAAAGGTATAAGTAGGGACGCATATTCCTTGCCATCACTAACTTTTGTTCTGCTTCGCTTACATCGCGGAGTGCCAATCGTAAAAAGGCTTTGGTTTGTGTTTTTTCTTTGTCCCTTGCTTTTCTGCCGAGGGTCTCAAGTTCACTACGAACAAGTGTTATATTTTTAGTAAGAATTTTGTCATACAATTGGATGAGTTTGTATTGGGTGGAACGAACAGCAAGGTATGCGTCACCATATTTACCTTGGATATGAAGGCTTTTGAATCGTAAGTATTCGTCTATGATGTCTCTATATTCTAATTTTTCTTCGGTGTTGCCCAAGTGGATGATGCTGGAATCAATGGAGCGAACGAGTAAGTAGTTTTCTTCAGCACCAAATGCGACTTGTAAATTACCATTGGAGTGAGTTTGGTTCCCCCAAACAAAACATAGGCCTCCTAGTAAATAAAAAAGAAAGGTTCGCACAGTACAGTTTCGGTTGTTTGAGGGTGTAAAAAAAGTTCATAATTGATGGGCTTCGTCAATTAAGAGATTATGTCAGAATTTTGGTTGTAAAACCGTAAAAAACCCACAATTTTTCATTTCTTTCTACTCGTCCTTTCGGCTAGATTCTGCATCTTGGTTTTATACCTACTCCCCCTTCGGAATTTATATGATCAAAATATCTGGCTTAAACAAACAATTCAACGGCAATGTTTTATTCGATGACTTACAATTCAGTGTCAACCGTGGAGAAAGAGTGGGACTTGTGGGTCGTAATGGCCACGGAAAGTCTACTCTTGTTCAAATCATTTTAGGAAAAACAGAAGCTGATTCTGGAAACATCACCATCCCGAAAGGTTACCGCATTGGCCACTTAGAACAACACTTAGTTTTTACGAAACCAACAGTTCTTGAAGAATGTGCCCTTGGTTTGCCTGAAGGGGATGAATACGAAACTTGGAAAGTGGAGCGGATTTTATTTGGACTTGGATTTTCAGAAGGGGATATGGAAAGAAGCCCCAATGAATTTTCTGGTGGTTACCAAATTCGGATGAACTTGGCAAAACTCCTTGTGTCTGCTCCAGACATGCTCATCTTAGATGAACCAAACAACTATTTGGATATTGTCACCATACGTTGGTTAGAGGAGTTCCTTCGTGAATGGGAAGGGGAAATCATCCTCATCACACACGATAGAAGTTTTATGGACAGTGTTGTGACCCATACAGTCGCCATCCACCGTACCAAAGCCATCAAAGTACAAGGTGATACAGAAAAATTATACACCCAAATCAACCAGGCAGAAGAAATTTACGAAAAAACGAGACTCAACGAAGCCAAAAAACGAAAACAAGAAGAAATGTTCATCGCCAAGTTCAAAGCCAAGGCTAGTTTTGCGAGCCGTACCCAATCCCGTGTGAAAAAATTAGAAAAACAAGGTGAGATGAAAGCTCTGGATTCCATCGAAGATATGGAATTGTACTTTAACAGTGCCCCATTCTCCGCCAATCAAATGTTAAGCGTAGAAGATGTTTCTTTTTCCTATGATGGGAAGTCTCCTTTTTTGTTTGAAAATTTTTCTATCAGTGTCGGGCCAGAAGATCGGATTTGTATCATCGGAAAAAACGGAAAAGGAAAATCTACCCTTCTCAAACTCATTGCAGGGGAACTCTCACCTGTTTCTGGTGCCGTAAAAAAACACCCGATCTTAAAAGAAGGATACTTCGGACAAACAAACAAACTGAATATGACAGAAGGGAATACAGTCGTGCAGGAAATTATGAGTGCCGATCCTAATTGTTCGGAAGGGAAAGCTCGTAATATTGCTGGTGGTTTGATGTTTTCAGAAGACCTTGCCTTAAAAAAAGTGAAGGTCCTTTCGGGGGGAGAAAAGAGCCGGGTATTACTTGGTAAAATTTTAGTGACCCCTTGCCACTTACTTTACTTAGATGAACCGACAAACCACTTAGATATGCAGTCCTGCGACTCTCTGATTGAAGCCATCGATAATTTTGATGGATCTGTGATTATGGTCACCCACAACGAAATGCACTTGCGTGCTGTGGCGACAAAACTAATTGTATTCGATGATGACCGAGTTTTTGTCTATGATGGTGGTTATGACGACTTCCTCTCAGACATTGGCTGGAAGGATGAAACCGTTTGAAACCAATCCTAACCGTAAAACAAGTTTCCAAGTCCTATGAAAATGGATTCCAAGCATTAAAAACTGTGAATTGGGTAGTGGCTGATGGGGAAATCCACGCCCTTCTGGGTCCCAATGGTGCTGGCAAAACCACACTCATCAATTTGATATGTGGGATCGTCTCACCTAGCGCTGGCGAGGTGACTGTGGATGGGCATGATATCATTCGTGATTTCAAAAAAACCAGGTCTCTCATTGGACTTGTGCCTCAGGAACTGAGTGTCCATGCCTTTGAAACAGTTTGGGCAAGTGTGAGTTTCACAAGGGGCCTTTACGGAAAACCAGCAAATCCAAGTTACATCGAAGAAGTATTAAAATCCCTTTCCCTTTGGGACAAAAAAGACCAAAGGATCATGACATTATCTGGTGGGATGAAACGGCGTGTACTTATCGCCAAAGCATTGTCACACGAACCAAGGATTCTATTTTTAGATGAACCAAGTGCTGGTGTGGATGTGGAACTTAGAAAAGATATGTGGAAAATAGTGGAATCCCTTCGTAAAAAAGGAGTCACCATCATCCTTACCACACATTACATCGAAGAGGCGGAGTCAATCGCCGACCGAATCTCTGTGATCCGAAAAGGAGAAATTTTCCTCACAGAAAACAAAGACAAACTCATGAAACAATTGGGAACCAAACAATTGCGAATTGATTTAAAAAAACCGATCAAGTCATTACCCAAATCTTTATCAAAATTCAAATTGGAACTTGCCGATAACAATTCAGCACTTGTCTTCACTTACGATCGTTCTGATGATAGCAGTGTGATCACAAAACTACTCGATGATCTCAAAAAAGAAAAAATCCAATTCAGTGATTTGAGTACCAAACAAAGTTCTTTGGAAGAAATTTTTGTTCAATTATTACAGGAGTCCGTATGAATTTTTTTGCAATCCAAGCAATCTACCGGTTTGAAATGGCACGAACCTTTCGTACCTTACTACAAAGTATTGCCTCTCCTGTACTTTCCACGTCGTTGTATTTCATTGTCTTTGGTTCCGCGATTGGATCTCGGATCCAAGAGATTGATGGGATCCACTATGGAAGTTTCATTGTGCCAGGCCTTGTGATGTTGTCACTCTTAACTGAAAGTATCTCCAATGCATCCTTTGGGATTTATTTTCCTAAGTTCAATGGAACCATTTACGAGATCCTTTCGGCTCCTGTGACCATGTGGGAAGTGGTGATTGGGTATGTGGGGGCAGCGGCCACCAAATCACTGATGCTTGGGATTTTGATGCTTTTTACCGCTTCCTTTTTTGTTCCCATTCGGATCGATCATCCGTTTTTAATGGTATTTTTCCTTGTGTTAACATGCATTAGCTTTAGTTTGTTTGGATTTGTGATTGGGATTTGGGCGGATAGTTTTGAAAAACTACAAATGATTCCCATGCTTGTGATCACACCCCTTGTTTTTCTCGGTGGGAGTTTTTATTCCATCCAAATGTTACCAAGTTTTTGGCAACGAGTGAGCATGTTCAATCCAGTGTTGTATCTCGTGAGCGGATTTCGGTACAGCTTTTTTGAACGAGCAGATGTTGCTTTGTCTGTGAGTATCACAATGATTTTAGTGTTTTTATCAGTGTGTTTGTTTGTGACATGGCTTATCTTTCGCACTGGGTATAAAATCAAAAACTAAATCGAAATTTAGTTCCTTTCGTGGGATAGGTCATTCCGATTGGGATTTTGAATTCAGTTTTGTTTTTTCGTTATCAACCGAAGGTCGGCGACTAACCTTTGTATGTCGCCCGTCCCTTTGGCTCTGTAAATTCCACGTAAGTAGTTTTTCCCATCAAACAAAAAAATATTTTCTGTATGAACAAACTCATACTTGTTTTTTTCCAAAGAAAATCCTTCCACCTCGGCACCACAGGTGGATTTGGCAAAGGACTCAATCACTTCCACCTCACCCGTATGGAAAAACCAATTTGGGTTTTGGATTTTGTAGAGCTTTCGATAGTTTGATAGGACACTCGGTGTATCTTCCTTTGGATTGATGGAGATGGAATGAATTTCTAAATTGGGAAACTCGGCCAAATCAGGTTGGATTTGGATGATGTTTTTTGTGATGAGGGGACATATCCCTCGGCAGGTCGCATAAAAAAAGACAACAAGGCTCACTGGTTTGGGATGGTCTTTCCATCGGTAAGTTTGCCCCAAATGGTTTGTGAGTTGGAATCCTTCTGGGATTTGTTTCAGACCTTCTAAGGCACTCGGATCCTTTGTCCAAACAGGATCAAAATCCTTTCCTAAAAAATAAGGAAGGGAATCTCTTTCTGGTTTGGACTCTGTTTCCTTACACATAACAAGTGATAAAGCGACAAGGAAAAAGAGGAGAGGGAGAAGGGCTCTTACCTTTTTTCGAAAGTGATTTTGTGGATTTGGTTTTTTAGGTTTCATTCCAAATATTGTAGATGCCCAACAAATCAAAGTTTGGTGCCGTTCTCTTCTACGTTGTTTTCTGGAACGGGTTCACAAAGTTTACTACCCGGTTTTCCAAAACTTTCTCCCGATTCCAAAAACACATGGTTCAAATAAATTTGCCCTCGTTTGTTCCATTTTTTGACGACCTTTGGTTTGCCCGAAGGAAAAAAAGTTTGGTAGGTAGACATCTCGCCGTTGTCAAAGTATTCGATGTGTTCGCCGACAGGGATCCCGTTCTCAAATTCAGAACTTTGTCTCAGTTTCCCATTGGGAAAATACAATTGGTGGCTACCATGTTTTTGCCCATACCGAACCGTCCTTGTTTCGAGGACCACTCCGCCAAAGGTTTTTACCGTATAACTCCCGTGAGGGACTCCTTTATAGTATTCGGTCTCATAGGTTTCGGCAAGGATCGTGTTTTCTGCGACCAGAATCCCGGTAAATCGTTCCCCTTGGAAGAGGAGGAAGTGGTTTTGATCTTCGGATAAATCTTTGTTCCCCACTTCCACCCTTTGTTTGGCACAGGACAAACAAAGGAGAAGGCTAAAACAAAATACAGGAGATAGGATTCGAACCAAACGAGGTTTAGTTGGAAACTGTTCCTGGAGTCCCGTGGAATTGGGAACCGATAAGGGTATTTGTCCCAGCCGTGGTATCATTTGCATAATGGTAATGGTAAATTCCGCCCGGGAACAAAACGGTATTTGCCGTATGGCCATGGTTGGCATCAAGAATTGGTGTTCCCGTACCAGGTGCGGCATCATTTCCCGTATCAGCAGTGCCACCGTCACAAAGTTGTCCGTAAACCGGGAACCCATCCAAGAGGACACCAATCAAATTGGCATTATTATTGGAAACATTGAGTGGTTGGGCATGGTGGTGGTAGACCCCAGACGTTTGCGGGTGGCCGTTGAACTTATCAAAGGTGGACACTTCCGAAGCCAATGTGTCCCCTGGTGCGGCCGCATTATTGAAGATCGCAAGTCCATTCACCGTAATCCCCACAGAGACATAGCCACTTTGGGTTCCTGTTTTGGTGCCTGTCTTTTCTGCCGGAACACTCGGGATGGAATACACCAAACACTGAGATTGGATTTGGTTATTCCCTGCAGGAGTTTGGCCACCAGCTAGGGCTTCGTACATAGGGGAAGAAGATCCAAAATAATAACTTTTGTTATTTGGAACATTTTGCGAACGGAATACATAATTACTGCCCGAAACAGAACCGACGGCACATTTAAAATTGTTTCGGATCCAAGCGGGGAGGTCCGCCGACATGGAGGAAGTCATTCCTGTGATACAATCGGTACTCGCATTTAAGGTGGCAGTGGAATTTACAACCGTCGTCCCCGTAAATGAGGAATTGGCACAAATCCGAGTGGAAGCTGCGGCAGCTAACAGAAGCAAGGTTTCTTCATCAGAATCTGATTTGGGTTTACAGTTGGTTAGTATTAGTACGAAGAGTACGAGAAGAGACGTGGAGGCTAAAAGATGTTTCCTTTCCATAGAGGGTTTACGGTAGAAGGATTCTAATAATTGTCAAGGAATTTCCCTAGTGACCAGGGCCTTCCTTGGATTCCAAATTTCGAATATAGTGGATTAGTATATTTTTAATAATTCCACTTCAAAGATGAGAGTGGAGTCAGGTGGGATGTTTCCTACTTTTTTACTGCCATACCCAAGCTCTGGTGGGATGATGAGTTTCCGTTTGCCACCCACTCGCATCCCTTTGATGCCTTTGTCCCAACCCTTCACCACTTCTCCTGCTCCCAAGTTGAATTCAAAAGGGCGGTTGCGATCGCGTGAACTATCAAATTTGGTTCCGTTTTTTAATTTTCCCACATAATGGACGGTGACATAGGAACCAGAGAAGGCTTCATCTCCTTTGCCAACGACGAGGTCAATGATTTGGAAATCTTTTTCCGCAGGGGAAAGGGGGAGACTCAAAAACATTAAAAAAGAGAGAGATAGGGGGATCCAAGACTTCATTCTAATCGAAAGGCTAACCAAAGGCCGAAACTTTGCCAATGAAAAAAACTAGCCGAGTTCAGTTCTCAAATTATGGTGAACCCATGTTTCATGAATTGGTTTTTTATTGTAAGGAATTAGAAGGCTTTATTTTCCGAAATCAAATCCAAGAATTTAAGGAAGGGGAACACGATAGTTTTTTTGCAGAAGAGATGTTAAAAACCATCCAAACCGAATCCTTAAAAATCCCCCAATCGGAAAAACAAAAGTATCCAAACCTCCCTTGGGAAAAAATGGATACCATGTGGCAAAAGGATTTGGCTCGTGCGTACGATTACATCGACTTAAAGATGTTATACTACGTTTGTGCGTATGAAATTCCCAAGTTCTCAAAAACCATCAAACTGGAAATCAGGTAAAAATTTAGGCCGCTGTACGACCATTGTTTTTGATGATTTCGATGTTTTCTTCGAAACGAACTTTTTCTGCATAGGTTCGTTTTCCTGAAAACTCAACTCCAACCAATAAATCACCAGATTCTTCTTTGTGAGCCCAAGCAATTTTCCCAAAAAATCGAAACGGAGTTTGTAGTTTAAACACTAACTCAAGGAGAATCCCTTTTTGTTTTGGTAAGGTTTCCACCAAAGTGCTGTTACTCACTCGGAGTTTGAGCCCAGTAGTCGAAAGATCGATGACAGGGAATTTTTCTACCGTTGTCATTAGATTTGCATCTTTGATCCGTTCGATCATTTCGGAAATTTGGATTTGGTAAAATTTTAAATCGTCATCAGAGATGAGTTTGTCTTTGGTTTGTAACCAGTAGTAACCAATGGGTATGATTTCTTCTAATTCGTTTTTGTAAAGAATTGGTAAAATGAGTTCTGACTTAATTTTTTTATCACGAGCGGCAAACGCAAGTTTGTCGACATTGTCTTCGATATCATCTTCGTAATTTAAAAAACCTTCCGCATCCATTTTGTAACTTTCGGGACTTGTGGCGTCTTTGATGAAAAGGATTTTTTGACTCGACTTAACAACATCAAACTTACGTTCCATTCCAGATTTAAAAATATCCATGGTGCCCGCTTCTCCGGATCGAACCATCATTCGTTTGCGATAGTCTTCAAAGTTGACTCGGACAAGAGTGGGGATATTGAACATATTGGCTTCGATGATGGTTTTAGAACTCACAATGTTTGTGACATTGACCATTCCTTCTT
The DNA here is from genome assembly GCF_000017685.1 of Leptospira biflexa serovar Patoc strain 'Patoc 1 (Paris)'. Taxonomy (NCBI): domain Bacteria; kingdom Pseudomonadati; phylum Spirochaetota; class Leptospiria; order Leptospirales; family Leptospiraceae; genus Leptospira; species Leptospira biflexa. The sequence continues at coordinate 2,817,650 of NC_010602.1, read as the reverse complement.
CTGTGATGGAAAATCTGGGATTCAGTCTTTCTTTTTTGGCGATGAGGACTTTTTCCACACGCAATTGGATTTTATGAGGTGCCAGTTGTTTGACAAAAACGCAATGGAGTTCGAGGTATCGTGCGAGTAACTTAGAGAGAACAATTGTCGATCCTTCTCCGATGGGCCAAATTTCTGACCATTGGAGGATGATCTCTTCACCGCCAGGTACTTCTTGCAAAACGGTCATGGTTTGCACCTGTCCGTTCCAACTGGCTTTCATTTCCTGATTCATGAGATAGTGTAAGATCACATGGTTTTTTTGTTCTTTGCCTGTGATTTGGTCCATTGGTCGCATAGCTAATTTCCAAGTTCTATTATGTTAAGACGGAAATAAATTTCCCATCTATTGGAAAGTAAAGACTATACGCATCTCTTTGGCAAGAAAAAGGATAAATTAAAGAAGCAGTAGGTGTTTTTTTTCTGTGAATTCATAACAAAAACGAATCCATGAAAAATGATTTTGTAAGTGAGAAAACTCGGGAAGGTACTGAGATAAAAATGATTCACAACGTTTCTCACGTTCCATTTGTTTTTTTTCCATGACAGATGTTAGATCATGAATTGTTTTTTCGTATATGGCTTTATCCATATAACCTTCCAACATTGCCTGTTTTAAAAATTCATTTTTTTCTTTCCACTCACTTGGGGAAAGTACTGAGATGGATTGGATCTCCATCCAAAACTCTTTCAATGCCGATTCAATCTTAGGGATTTCCTTCTTCATCCCTTCACATTTAAAAAATAAAGTACGAAGATGGCTCTTCGCATTTTGTTCGATTTCGGAAAGTGTCTCTTCTTGGAAGGGCGGGAAAAGTTTCGGAAAAGAAAAGGTATAAACGGGACCAGAATAGGGCGCATACAATTCCAATTGGTAAAGGGACTGCGTGGACCATTGTAAGGTGCCTTTCACAGGGATTCCTTCCACTTCAATTTCAATTGTACGAACTCCGAGCATACAAATCAATTGCTTACGTAGCGAATTTTATTGTCCTCTTTCCAATTTTTTTGAATCCTTTTTGCAACGAAAACTAGGGAGTGAGACTCTGACAGTGAGATGAGTCAAAAACAGGTCGTTCCAAACCACCCACCCAAAATTCCAAAAGCAAAGGGAACCAAACGCGCCCTACTTGTGGAAGGAGGCGGAATGAAAGGAGCCTTTTCAAGTGGGGTTTTGTACGCATGGAATCGGTTCTTACGGCCAAATTACTTTGATTTGGTGGTGGGTGTTTCGTCTGGGGCTTGTGCTGCTGCCTATTATGTGTCGATGCCAAAGGAAGAACCGATCAAAAGTGAAAAAGCTCTCGCCGTTTGGTACAGAGATTTATCTGGGAGAAAACTCATTTCGTTTTTCCATCCCTTCCAAGGGAAAACCCTTCTCAACCAAGAATACCTCATTGATTTTATTTTTCGGAAAAAAGTCCGTTTGGAATCCGAAACCCTCGATTCCAAAAAACTCCCGCATTTTGTGATTGCTGTGAGTAATTTGCACACTCATTCCATTGAATACATCAAAGCCACATCTTCGAATATTTTTGATTTATTAAAGGCGGCCACTTCCCTCCCCATCGCGACCCGCGGAAAACATATGTTAGATGGGATTTTGTATTCGGATGCTGCCATCCTGAATCCACTTCCTATCCAAGATATCATTGAAGCTGGTTACAAAGAAATTGTAGTGATCATGAATTCACCCATTCGGCATATTTCAGGTCCACTCACAAGGCTCACTAGTTTTTTTGCCTTCCCGAAACACAGAACCATCCGGCGTATGATGCGGAAGTTCCACCATTTTCATTTTAACTTAGGGCGTGAAATTGCAGTCAAACCACCAAAAGGTGTGAAGATCATCACGGTCGCTCCCGATGAACCACTTCCAGTGAAACTCACAACCACCATCCGCACCAAATTGTACAAAACGGCCTTACTCGGTGTGAAAAAAGGGGAGGAAGCGATCCAAAAGATTTTAAAACGGAAACTTAAATCCAGATAAAAATGGAACCGAGTGAAACGTGATGCATCGTTTTTTCATTCATACAAGTTGGTTCGAACCAAACCACCGTTACTACGCCTAAGTGCCACATTGAAGATTCCACCGAGATAGTAATTTCCATTTTTAGACATCGAAGTATACACCGCATTATTGATCCCAGCATTCCAAGGAGACATTGAATTTGTGTACGTTTGGTAGACGCCAAAAGCATTGTATTTGGCATCTCCATTTAAGTTAACAAACGATCCACCATAGAACACATTCCCATCAGGATAGGCGGCAACATGGTTTACCATATTTTCTGCTGCTACTGGATTGGGTTGGAGATACGACTGCGTAGTTAAGTCGTAAACAGCCGCGAAATTAACCGTACCAATGCCTGCGATGTTCGAAAAAAATCCACCCAAATAGACTTTGGAATTTGCAAATGCGAGGCTGTATACGAGACCTCCTGGTAAATTAGAAGCAATTGGAATATTCGTTCTGGTTCCATTGAGTTTGTCGACGGCTTGGAAATTTTGGAACCCTCCCACTCCGTTGATTTGAGTAAAACTTCCCCCAATGAAAACAAGATCGTTTACAACTAGGATACTTTCTCCACTGCTCCCAACACCCAAATCTGGGTTCCAATTACTTAAAGAAAGATCACTCAAGTTTAAGGCGAAGACTCCATTCCTCGGTAACCCATCCACATTGGCCAAACTGATCCCACCAACATACACTTTGGACTCATCACTGGTAATGGTTCGGATTTCTGGTGTTCCAGATAAAATGGTATTGATCGAACTCACTTGGTAATGTGGCAAATCCAATGTGACAAAGGAATTTCTACTTTGGCCACCGACGTTCGTAAAGGATCCTCCCACAAAAAGCCGGTTCCCATTCCGATGTACAGCTTTGATCGGAAAATCAAAGTTAGGTGTCCCTTCGATGGGTGCTCCAGTTACTTCATCGATCACTGCAAAATTGTTTCTTGCGACAACATTGACCGAAGGCCGATCAAATGTGACAAAAACGACTCCATTTCCTGCCGATAAAAAACTCGATCCTGGATTATTGATGGTACCTTCAAAATTTGGATTGAAATTTGTCACTGATTCATTTGTTAAATCCAAAGAAGCCATCGAAATTCTAGGATTTGTTTTGACGGTTGTGAAATTTCCACTCAGGTATAAATTATTGTCTATGACTTGCAAGGATGCCACATACGCATCCAAGGCAAAGTTATTGTTGATCAGAGTACCTGTGTTTTGGTTTACGGAAACCAAATAGGATGCGGCAGTTCCACCGTTTATGGTTGTAAACGATCCTCCCAAATAAACTATGTTTTGGTATTGTTGGACTGAATTGATTTGTGCATTGGGATTCGGGTTCCATGAACTGACAGTCCCATCTGGGTAAACAGAGATCGCATAATTACCAGTAGGTGTTGTGAAATCACCCACAGCATAGATGACGGGACTCCCTGAGATATCGGTTCCGTAATATAAGTCAAGGCAAGTTCCTGTCGTGATGGTGGGATTAAAAGAACTCAAAATAGAACCAGAATCAAAAGATAGTTTTGCTAACCCTCGTTTGGTGTTTCCTCCAATTTGGCTGAATTCCCCACAAACATAGAGTGCACTTCCATCGGTTTCTAAATCAAAGACCGTCAAATCGGCGTTTTGAACATCAAAGGAAGTATCAATATTCCCTGTAAAACGGTTCAAACGAACTAAGTACCTTTGACTCGTATCTCCCCAAGAGGTAAAATTTCCACCAACATAGAGGTGGTCGCCTCTGAGTAATAAAGAATACACAAGTCGCGTATTGTCCTTGGGGACATTAAACACTCGATCCAATTGGCAACCTGGTAAGATATGAGCGACAGAGAATCGTTCCTCCCCTTGGACCGCAAAGAATTCACCACCTATGTAAAATCCACCACCTCCATCTGGTATGGCAATGTAAGCGCTACCTACAATTTTTAAAAAAGGGCAATAACGACTCGGAACCACTTTTCCATCTGCGGTTTGTAAATAAGCGGCACTCCCCGTAGAAGGACCTAACAGTTGAAAGTTGCCTCCAATGATGATTTGGTCATTATAACTTGTCATGGCATTGACCCCAATATCGCCAGACGGGGCTTTGAACACCCCCCAAAGTTCTTGGAAATCAAAAGAAGGGAGACAAGAAGGGGATCTGTCTCCTGTCGCAAAACGAATGAGTGATCCATACAGGAAACCATCCGTTTTTACATCACAACTGTTCGATAGTTCTGCCGGTTTGCATTGGTAAAGCAGACCGAAAAACAAGAAGTAGGTTAAGACAGTCGATCGTATCGTACCCATAGGGTGAATCTTAACAAATCAATTAAAAAATGTAAAGTGGTTTGTCATTATTTTTCCACTTCACTTCTGTCTAACGAACAGATGGTTTGGATTTCCCTAATCTTAGTTAGTTTCCTTTTCGTATTTTATTGGTTATGGCCCAAAAACGAACAGGTTATCAGAGATCAAAATCCAAAACAGTACAAATTGTACGAAACTCCATCAAAATCCCAAACGGAAACTTCAGTAGAAGCGGTAGTCTACTTTGAAGCAGGGAGTTCTCGTTTGGGTAAAAAAGAAAATTTCACTCTAAAACGTTTGTTAACGGTTGAATCTTTCCATACGTTAGATTCTGTCCTCCTGATTGGCTCGGCGGATACAACGGGAAATATGGCAAGGAATCGAAAATTGGTGAAAGAGAGGATCCGCACCATTCAAAACTATTTGACATCCATTGGTGTGTCAGAGGAAAAAATATCTTCCGTCTGCCTAGAACCCGTCCGAGGAATGTCGGCCAAAGAAAGAGAAAGGGTTCGGTCGGTACAAATCAAACTGACTCTGCTAGGATAGACGTGACAAATCCGATTGGTTTGGAATTTTGTAAACTTGAGATGATCCGAACTGAAATCCAAATTCGATTTAATGATATGGACCCGATGCGACGAGTCAATAACGCCAGTTATTCGGCATATTTAGAGTTGGCACGACTTGATTTTTGTAATCGGTATTTAACTGTAGAATCCTTGGAAGACATTCCTTTTGTGATGGCACGAGTAGAGATGGATTTGATCGCGTCTGTTTTGCCAGGAGATCCCATTTACATCCACACTTGGGTTTCCAAAATTGGAACCAGTTCTTGGGAATTTTCATACGAAATCAAAAACCAAAAAACAGATGTTTTGTATGTCAAAGCCAAAACAGTGCAGGTGTATTTTGACTACCGTGCGAAAACCAAATTACCAATACCGAAGGATTTCCGAGTTTGTTTGGAAAAGGAAATGGGATGAATCTAAAACAATTCTTTCGAATCAAAATGTTTCCATTCCCAATGGTAAGCTGATTTATCTCCAAATTGGATGCATTCGTCTAACCAATTGGATTCGATCTCTGGTTGTAGTGTGGCATAGGTTTCCGAAATGGTACCGATAAGATCTTTGTATTCAGGTAGGATTTCGGGTAAGAAGGGATCGGTTTCTCGGTTTAAGAGGCGGACAATCGATTGTAAGAGCGCATAATAAATTCCTTTCCTGAGGAGATCAGGGATGTCTCTCGGGATTGGCACGAGTGCTTCCAGTTTTTGGAAATGGGGAATCAGTTTTGGAACTTGGACCAACAAATGGCTTGGCAATTGGCTTTGGATTCTTGTAAGGTAAACTTCATTCTCTTTCTCCGCCATGACAATGCCTCCCTTCCCAAACCAAGTTCAAATCAAATCCCTCTGTACAAAAGTAGGATTTTCCTTAGTTGGGTTTACCAAAGCAGAAATACCAAAAAAAGACCTCTCGTATTTAGAGACTTGGATTGCAGAAAAGAAGTATGGGAATATGGACTGGTTTGCCAAAGACCATGCCATTGCCATTCGCAATCGATTTGAGAATTTGGGATTTACCCCACGATCTGCGATTTGTTTGGGGTTTGTGTATCGATCGGAAAAGGCGGAACGTTTGGTTTCCCAAATGGATCGTAAGGTTTCTCGTTATGCCTTAGGCACCGACTACCATATCCTCCTCCGAAAGAAAGGAAACCAAATTCTAAAGGAACTGCGAAGTCTCTATCCCGAATCTCATTTCCGCCAATCAGTGGATAGTTTGCCCATTGCTGAAAAAATTCTCACTAGGGAATCGGGTGTGGTATGGCAAGGCAAACACACGAACCTCATCCATCCCAAATTAGGATCCTATTTTTTTCTCTCCGTGATCCTCACCGATTTAGAGTTAGGTGAATCACCTCCCGAGGAAAGAACCACTGACCATTGTGGGAGTTGCCGGCGCTGTTTGGATGTTTGTCCCACAAATGCTTTGGAGCCATATCAGCTGGATGCATCTAAATGTATTTCTTACCTTACGATCGAAGACAGAAATGCAACTGAAGTCACAGATCAGTTTTTAAAATGGGATCGGAGGTCTTGGGTCTATGGATGTGATTTATGCCAGGAAGTTTGTCCCTGGAATGAAGGGATCGCCAAACGAAACCAGGTGGAAACGAGTGAACCTGGATTTTTGCCACGGGAATTTTGGAACGATCCCTCTTTCCCATCCAAAGAGTTTTTATCGGAAGCGGAATTTAAGGAATACTTTGAGAATTCTCCCATCGAACGGATCGGTGTCTCCATTTGGAACCGAAACCAAGTGACAAAAAAAAATTCTTAGAATTGATTTCGTAAGGCTACAGTCGCTTCTTTTGGGTTTTTAGCTGAACAAATCGCACTGACAACGGCAATCATATCGGCCCCCGCGCCAATCACATCCTTTGCATTGGAAATGTTGATGCCACCTATGGCCACAACGGGAATGTCTGTTTTTTCTTTTAGCCAGCGAACGCCTGCTAGTCCTAGTGCTTCTTTGGTATTGGTTTTAGTGGGTGTATCAAACACAGGGGATACTGCCAAATACTCCAATTGAGGATTTGGATCTTCTTTTGTCAGTGTGGCAAAGTCTTCTTTTGTTTCAATGGAGAGTCCAATGATGGCGTCCTTTCCGAGGATCCGCCTTGCTTCTAACCAAGGAAGGTCTGTTTGCCCTAGGTGGACCCCATCGGCACCTGATGCCAAACACAGATCCACTCGGTCATTGATGAGGAGGGGGACTTGGAAGGGGCTTAGGATGAATTTTAGGTGGATGGCAAGTTCTAAAAATTCACGAGAGGTGGAATCCTTTTCCCTGAGTTGGACAAGGGAAACTCCACCAGAAGCGGCCATTTGCACCACTTCTTCCAGTTTATGGTGGAGGCAAAGGGGTCTATCTGTGACAAGATACACCCCTTGGATTTTATTTTGCATTTAACTTTTGTTTAATGGTATCTGCATTCAGTTCATACAGGGCATCAAGGAATGCCACTTGGAAACTGCCAGGACTTGCCGTTTTGGATTTTGCCATTTCGCCTGCAATTCCCATGACCGCCATGGCAGAGGTGGCCGCACGGAACTGGTCTTTTTGCACAGCGGCAAAGGCACCACAAAGTGCAGAGGCAGTGCAACCGAGTCCTGTGACCTTTGTCATTAAGGCATCTCCATTGGAGATTTGGGCCATGTCCGTACCTTTTAAGATAAAATCAGTGGCTCCACTGATCACAACCACTCCACCAGTGACCTTGGATAAGGATTTGCCAGTCTCCACTGCTGATTCAGAAGAGTCCGTTGCATCCACTCCCTTGGTTTTCCCAGAGGAAGAGAGTGTGGATAGGATTTCAGAAGCATTTCCACGGACAATGGTCGGGTTCCCCGCATCTAAGATCCTACGGATTGCCGCATTACGAATGTTACTTGCACCAGCTCCCACTGGGTCAAGAACCAATGGTTTACCTAAGGAAACTGCCTTTTTTGCGGCTTTTTCCATACTTTGGATCCATGGTTCCGAAAGGGTTCCAATATTGATGACAGTTGCCGAACAGATTGTCACCATTTCTTCCACTTCTTCGATGGCATGTGCCATAATGGGTGAGGCACCAATGGCAAGAAGGGCGTTGGCAGTGTTATTCATCACTACGTAATTCGTAATATTATGAACTAGTGGTGATTTGGAACGAACAAGTTCTAAATCTTCGATGGTATTTTTTAAAATGTGTTGAGACATACGGAGGTTTCCTAGGAAAACCTAGGCAATCTTCGTTATCGCGTCTTCCACTTTTTTGATTAAATCCGATTCCGACCAAGTTTTGTTTAAAAAACTATGGAGGTCCACTTCCCCTTTCAATTGGTTGAGGGAATGTTCATCGATATGACCGGAAATAATGATTTTTTTGATGTCGGGGTAGGTTTTGTGTACTTCACGTAAAAACTCATCACCACGTTGGTTCGGCATAAGCCAATCCGAAATGATGATGAGGATATGAATGCCTTCTTCGGCTAATTCTTCAATGATCGACCATGCCTCTTCTGTGTTTTGGGCGGTTTCATAACGATACTCGTTCCCAAAATGTTTTTTTAACTGAGATTTCAAACTCATCAGAATGATTTGTTCGTCATCGACGAAGAGGATGGCACGACTCACAGGATTACTTTCCGTCGTTCGGGCATTCGATCAATTTGTCATGACCAGGGCAGGAACGTTTTTCCTTTCCAGGGCAAATGGCAAACATCGATGTTGTGAACAATAATACGCTGAGTAGAGTAACAGTAATCTTCATGTGATAACCTCTTTTCAAATTAGACGATAGATACTTTGCGAAGGCAAGAACCTTTTCTTCAAACTTTTGTTAGAATTTCATACCCTTTGTCTGTGACAAGGATGGTGTGTTCGAATTGAGCCGATAATTTTCCATCTTTGGTGCGGACCGTCCATTTATCGGAACGATCAAAATTGACTTCCCAAGTACCCAAATTGACCATTGGTTCCACGGTAAAGATCATTCCTGGTTCGATTTTGGCTAATTTCCGTGGCGAACGAAAATGGGGGACTTGTGGTTCTTCATGGAAATTTCGACCCACGCCGTGGCCCATTAGGTCTCGGACGATCCCATACCCAAGTGGGGTTAGGAAATCATCAATGGCGTTACCGATATCATCGATGCGGTTGCCCGGTTTGATTTGTTCAATCCCAATCCACATGGCTTTTTCGGTGTCAAAGACGAGTTTTTCTGCTTCGGGAGTGGTTTTTCCACCGACGATGAAGGTTTTGGACGTATCTCCAATGTAACCATCTACAATGGGAGAGACATCTAAATTGACGATGTCACCATCTGCCAGCACGTCTTCTTTTTTCGGGATTCCATGGCAGACCACTTGGTTGATGGAGGTGCAAATGGATTTTGGGAATCCTTTGTAACCGAGTGGGGCTGAGCGGTGGCCGTTTTTTTTGGTATAGGCCTCTGCAATGTCGTTCAGTTCCAAAGTGGAAACACCAGATTTCACAAAGGGTTCCAGATAAACGAGGAGTTCGGCGGCAAATTTGCCCGCCTTTCTCATCTTTTCAATTTCTGATTTGTTTTTGATATAGATCACGGATTAGAAATCAGTCGACCGAACCGTTGTTCTTTTGTTGGCAGAAGTTCTTTCGAGAGCTTTGTCGATCAAACGGTAAATTTCTTCGTTGATACCGTCGATGGCATCCCCTGAAGTCATAAATCCCTTACTTTTGATGTACGCTTTCACTTTGGAAGTGACAATAAGGGAATCTTTCGACGTTGTTTCTGTTTGTTCTTCGGACATGGATACCTCGGTTATTTCTTTCTAACTCCGAGGATGGTATCCACGAGGGATTTTTCAATATTTAATTTTTCGCTAATTGCCTCAGAAGACCACTGGTAGTTGTCATGGAGGCTCTGGATGGTGGCTCTTTTTCGCTCGACCAAGGGATTTCCCGAATTTTTGCGGTCTGTTTTGGGTGTTGCTGAAGGATTTTGCATCGCGCCCTGGACAATGTCCAAAAATTGAGAGAGTTTTTCGAAGGTTTCGTCTGCTTCGCCGAGGAGGGATTCCAAATCGTCCTTTGTGTCCCGAGTGGAATCTTTGAGGTCTTCCAAACGTTTTTGCAGAGTGAGGATTTGGCGATGGCGGTCGGAAAGGTCGCCGAGGAGTTCTTCAATTTTGTCAAACTTACGTTCGACAGAATCAATTTGTGCTTCGCGTTCTACGAGGAAGGAAGTGCGGTTTTCTGCTTGGCGGATGGTTTCTGTGAGTTCCTTCTCTCTTGCTTCTACCACATCGATTTCACGATCGAGGATGTCGAGGCGGGCTTGCAGTTCCCGTGCATTGTGTTTTTGGCCTTCTAGGTTTTCCACCAAATGGAAAACGGAATCTTGGGATTCTTGGAGGGAAGCCAAAAAGGATTCAATTTTTGCCTGTTCTTTCGTAAGGTTGGAAACTCGTGATTCGATAGAAGTTACTTCTGTTAGGCTTTGTTCAAATCCTTCCATGGTTTCCGAAACATGGACTAGGTTTGAGGCAAGGATTTGGATTTGTTTGTCAATGTCTTCTGATTGGAACTGCGCTTCTTTTAACGCTTCCAATTCATTTGCAATTTGCGAACGCATTTCACTGAACTCAGAAATTGCCGATTGGACAAGTTCCAAATCAGGTTTTCCTTTTTCCAAGGATCGGAGTGCTTCCGATATTTCTTCGACTGCTCTGTTTGATTCGTCTGCAATCTGTTTGGCGGATGCAAATAGGTCAGAGTGTTCCTTCACAGTTTCCAGTTCACTCGAAAGTGTTAGGATTTCTTCTTTGAGTGATTCTAACTCATTTTGAAAACCAGATAAAGTTTCTTCTTTGGTTTCGTTCAGTGACTCCAAACCATTTTGGATTTCAAATTTGAGATCATGGAAACGGTTCAAACTGTCTTTTAGGAAATCTTGGCTTTCTTTTGCGATTTCTTTGAAGGATTTTTCATAATCCCTTTGGTAGGTTTCAATTTGTTTTTTGGATTCGTCTTTGGAACGTTTGATACTTTCTTCTAAGTTGCGACGAACCGTATTTAGGTGGTTTGAGATTTTTTCTTCTAATTGACCAAGTTGGACATTCCCTTTGTCGAGAAGTTTGGTCAACTGGTGAGAGATTTTCGAATCAATGGTTTCATTGAGTCTGTCCATTTTCTCTTCTTGTAGGTTAAAGAAAGATTCACCCGATTCTTCCAAGTGTTTGAGGATCCGTTCGACTTCACTGCGTGCCAGTTTTGCTTCGTCTTCCAATCGAGAGATACTCTCTTTTGTTTTGGTTTCGGCAACTGATTCCAAATTGGTTTTTGCTTTTTGGAATTGGTTTTGGAATTCACCGAGAAGGTCAGCGCCTTCCACATGGATTTCTTTGAGACGGTCTTGGAGTTTTTCGATGCTATAGTTTTGGTCGTCTCGCATTTTGCCCAGTTCGTCTTCCCATTTGCTCACAAATTGTTCCAAGTTCGCATTGGCGATGCGGATCTTTTCTGTGACAATTTCTTCCGATTCTTTGGCTTTTTCTTCTGCAGTTTCTAAAATTTCGTGAGCGGATTCCCGAAGCGCTGACTTCAATTCTTCTACGTATTCATCCACATCTTTGGTTTGCGCCGTGATGGTTTCGTTTAGTTCCTTCACTTGGGACTGGATGGAACCTAAGTCTGATTCCATATCCTGTTTTTGGATTTTGAAATCCGAATGCATTCTCTCTTCTAATTCTTTTTTCAGTTCAAAAAGAGAAGATTTGATGACCATTTCTTGGCCAGAACGAACCGTTTCGAGTTCTCGGTCAAATTCCTTTAACTCTTGTAAGGCGCTCTTTTTTAGAGTGTTTGCTTCTTCCCTCAGTTCCTCAGAGATACGGTGGAATTCTTCTGAGAAGGCTTCGATTTCACGAATGAGTTCTTGTTTGCGGATGTCGGCTTGGCGGAGCAGTTTGTTTTCTGCTTCTAGGTATTTTTCTTGGAATTGGATGATGGTTTGGTTGATGCCATCCGCTTGCCTTCTCGTTTCATTGATGATGTCATCCCGTTTGGAAAGTGTTTCCAAAGAGAGGTCTTCAATTTCTCGTTTGATCGCGTCTGTTTCTTGGTTCAGACCCTTCATAAAGGAATCTTTGGTGTGGCTCACTTGTTCCACGATGGATTCAAATCGTTCTTGGATTTTTTTCTCAAGTAAGGAAACTTTTTCTTCCACTTTGGAAGAAGCCCTTTGGTATTTTTCTTCCAACCTTTCGTCAAACTTGTCTACTTTATCGGAGAGAAGGGAAGAGGTGTCTTCAAACTTTGTTAGGCGGACATCCAAATCCCCTTGAGCGTACTTCATGGATTCGAGAAGTAAATCCATTTCTTTTCTTGCGTGATCGAGTCGGCCCGCTGTTTCGTTCACCATCACATCCGCATGGGTTAATAATTTTTCTCTGGCGGTTTCTGCAATTTTGGAAAGGGAATTGTCTAGGAAATCAGATTTGGTTTCGAGTAGGCTTTCGAGTTCCACCATCTTTTGGGCAACGGATTGCAAAATTTCATCACTTCGTAAGTTCAATTTGTTTTGGAAGGTATCGAGCATCGAAATGGATTCATTATGGAGTGATTCCATGTCTTCGGATACTTCGCGTAACTCACGTTTGTGGGAATTGATCTGAGAAAGTCCATCTTCCATGTATTGTTTTTCACGGCGGACTTGGTTACTCAAATCTTGGATTTGTTCCATTTCTCCTGAGAGAGAAGAGAGGTAATCTTTGCTGGCTCTGATTTTTTCAAAGAGGTCTCTGGATTCAGAACTTAAAGATTGGATGTCTTCTGCTACTTTACGCGATTGTTTGACAAGGATGTCGAGATCAATCCCTGCATCTTTTACCATTTGGATCTTTTGCAGGGCGACACCTTGCATTTCTTCCGTGAGTTTGGAGGCATATCGTTTCAATTGGGACAGTTTGGTATTGGATTTGTCCAAACGACGGAGTCCGATGGTCACGGCTACACTCGCCAAAAAAGGCAATAAAAAGACTTCTAATCCCATTTTCTCAAAGATCCAATAATAGTATTATGTCGCATGAAGATGGTTGAAGGAAACCAAGCCGAGATTTTTTTCGCAAGCCTTTTTTAATTTAGCGAGAATTCACCGATTTGGCGCCAAAAACGGGCGAAAATTTTGGCTTCTTCCGCTTCCAAATGGGCCAGTCTCTCGTTTGCATTTGGATCCAGGCGGAACATTTCGGCACTCATCTCCGACAAATGGCCTTCTTCTTCTAGGATGAGGTTGGTTAGGCGGATGGGGGAGTCGGATTTGTCCAAAATTTCATCGTACGCATTGTAAATGACCATGGCTCTTTTTTCGATGACAGTGGTTGTGTACAGATAGGCAAGGTAGGTGAAGGTTTTTTCCTCTGGGAAAACGGATCGAAGGTTCTTTCGGACTAAGGTGTCGAGTTTTGCGAAATAAATTCTTGCGGCCGTCCCACGTACCAGAGAGGAATTTTGGTACCCTGATCGAAACTCAGGTTGGATGGTTCGTGCTGCTTTTTTAAAAAAGAGGGCATGTCTTGCTTCTTCAGTGGCATGGCGTAAAATCATTTCTGAAGTTTCTTCGTTCGATTGGGTGAGAAGGATTTTCCTGGAACCAATGTGTTCGAGTAAGGAGAGGGTATTTAGCCAAAGGGCATGGTTTGTTTGGTTTGCAACGATTGCTTTTAAAACTTGTGGGATAGAATCATTCGAAGTGAGAGTCGGAGTGCCCATACATCCAAGTTGGAAAACCAAGGATTCTCTGCTAGCCTTTCTTTATGGGAATGTTCAGTTGCGCGATGGTTTCTCCGTCTTCGTGGTAGATGCGAAACTGGTCTGTGGGTAGGCCTTCCCCTTTGAGAAGGATGATGCATAAGGCAATCCCAATGCCTTCTCCTTCCGAGTTGTCTCCTCTTTCGATGTAATATTCCATGATGTCGTTGTAGTTTTGTGCATGCAACATGGAGTTTCTGATTTTTTGCATCTCACCGCGAACTAACATCGAATTGTTGCGAATATCAAATTTGATTTGAGTGTCACTATGTTCGATTTTGATGCGGACATATAAATTTTTTTCGCGAGCAAGTGGTTCAAAGGTATTCCCCCTTCCCGAAAGGATGAGGCTTTTATACATTCTGACACCTAATTCGTAGTCGGCGGGAGATTGGATGTCCAATTGGTTTTCTTGGAAAAACAATCGTTTGAAATTGGCCTTAAATCCGTTTAGGATTAAATCTTTGACGATGGTAAAAAGAATCGCGGATAGATTTGTGATTTTGTATTTCAGAGTCAAAACATCGAGAATTTGGACTAGGTTTTCATCCAAATTTTTGGAGGCACCATAAACAAGTATTTCTAATGGACTTTTTTTTTCTAACCAAGCCTCAATCTCTGATCTTTGTAACGGTTCCATTTAGAAAATATATTGGCTCGGGAAAAGTGCATTGGATTTAGATTTTTCATCCACAAGCATCGATTCTAATTCTTTTCTTAGACGTTCTGTCATTGTATCAAGCGTTTTCTTTTTATCTTCCTTATACGAACCAAGATAGTCATTGATCTTAAATGGTTCTCCAAGCCTAACAATGGCTTTTTGAGGTCTTTGTTTGGTTTCTCCGAAGATTTCATTTTCATACCGATATAAAAATTCATACAATCGTTCGGGGCTTGGTAGTTCTTTGATGTAGGCAGTTTGGATGGAGATAAAATCATACGCCTTTGTGGCAGCATTTCTTGCCCACCTTGCCATTTCCAAACTTGGTAGTTCTCCATTGGGATCAGGAATTCCAACCGAAACCATTTCGAGTACACTGAGTATCCTTCGCAGTTTTTCGATGGCATTGGCATCGCCGTCCCATTTGGGGATGTTTGCTTTTCTTGCAATATTATCTAACATCGCATGGCGCATCCGACCCAAACGGTAATCAAAATCATCGGCCCTGTTTTCAGGAACAGGGACACCATATTCTTTTTCTTCTCGTTCCATCATACGTTTCCCAACAGATAAAAATCGATGTACGATGTCTTTTCCTGTTTTGGAAATTCCGAGTCGTTCTTCCATTCTTGTTAGGCTTTGGTCCATGTCTTTTTGCATAGACAACATGGAACTTGTCATCCGGTATTTGATAAAGGTTGGCAAAACCCAGATCGTGGCATTTGGATCTTTTTTTTGAGCATCTTCCAATCCCCAAATCCCAAGTTGGGCCACACCTGGTTGGAAGGGAAGGAGGGTATCATTCATCCCACTGGTTGGTTCTCCCTCGGGGAAGAGAGCAAGTTTCCCTTCTGGGTTTGCTAAGATTGTACGAGAAGCTTTGAGAGACTCTCTATCAGGAGCACCTGCTAACACTGAATAAGCGCCAATAGACTGGATGAAGTCTCCTACAAATCCATACCCCCATTCAAAAACCTCTCGTGCTGCCATATAATGAAAACGTGAACCCATCATGTTTGCCACATGGTAGGCAATCCCAGGTTCTTTGGTTGTTGGATGATTGGAAATATAGAGCAGACGTTCTTTTTGAAAGGATTTTAATGTTTTTTCGTCATTTTTAGAGATTTCAATCGAATCGATATTATGGATCAATTTATTGAGGAGAGGCAGTGTCAGATCTGTAAACCAAAGAGCAGGGAGATTGAACTTTGCAGGAATAAAGGATTTGATTGACATAGGACGAATGCTGACAGCTTAATCAAAGGAAGCAAGTACGATTTAACATGGCACTTATAGAAGAACTCAACCAACAAGGCAATTTTCTCTTCCGATGGCGCTCCTACATTCCAGGAGTCATTTTGTTCCTATCCTTACTGTATTTACCCTACGTTCCTTATTTCCAAGGGAACTATATGTCCAATTTGTATTGGCTTACTGGTGCATTTGTAGTTAGTTTAGCGGGACTTTTTGTCAGATGTTTCACCATCGGATACACTCCTAAAAATACTTCCGGTCGCAATACCAAACAACAAGTCGCTGACGTGGTCAACCAATCTGGGATTTATTCACTTGTTCGCCACCCTTTGTATGTGGGAAACTTTTTGATGTATCTCGGACCCGTATTCATATTACGTGATTTTGCTTTCGCATTGGTCTACATCATGTTCTTTTATCTATATTATGAAAGGATTATATTCGCAGAAGAGTATTTCCTTCGTGGTAAGTTCAAAGATGCCTATTTGAAGTGGGCAGACAAAACTCCTGCATTTATCCCACGTTTGTCGGGATATGCGAGACCAAATTTGGATTTTTCCTTTCGTAATATTTGGAAACGAGAATACCCAAGTTTATTTGGAATCATTGTTGTTTTCACCGTTTTTGATCTCATCCAAATTTATTACCAAGAACCAAACCTCCGCAATGTTGACATCACAGGGATTTGGAAACCGTTCCATACTTGGTTTTTTGGGTTTGGTTTGGTTTTTTATATTGTCACAAGGATCATCGTAAAGACCACCAAACTATTAGAAGTCGAAGGTCGTTAATTTCCTATGAGCCGTTTGTCCAATGGTTGGAAGGTGCCTGAGTCCCTCTCTGATAAAAAGGAACTTTTGGATTCTTACCAAAAAACCGTGAATAGTATGGAGAGCGAAAATCCGCTCACCATCTTTCGCGAACATATGGACAACGGCCTACTTTTCAAAGCTGGTTTACAAGATGCGATGAACCAACTCACAACCTTTGCCAATCTTTATATGAGTATCATCGAGTTAAAAGAAGAGATCAGTAAACAAACAAAAGGTGATTCGAATTAAGATACACTTGAAGGTTTAAGGAATGGACATTCAATCCCTATATGAAGGAAAAACAACCTTCGGTAAACTTTCCAAGGAATCAAAATCGTATTTATATCCCATTCACAAATACATACAAGACGAGTTTCCAAATGGGAATCCGAGTATTGTTACCTCCCAAATTCCATACCTTCAATTGCAGAATTCGATGTTTCAGATCCGTAATCGGATTTACCAAGATCAATCGATTCCAAAGTTCCTCTATCCCATCTTAGAAGAATGGAATGTCGATCCAAACGATGTGTATGTGGATTTGTTACGCCTAAGGTGTGTTCCGAATGGATTTCACAATTTGGAAGGAACTGAGTCGGTTCAGTTCCTCCACCGTGATCCATGGTATGCCAATCCTGAAAATCAAATCAATATATGGATACCGATCACAAAAGTAGAGTTAGGTTCTGGATTTTCCTTGTATCCATCTTATTTTTTGAACCCAGTGGAAAATAATTCCCATTTGTTTGACTATGAGCATTGGAACGAAACGGGTGGGTTCCAAACGAGTTCGAACCATCCTAAGATTTCAGAAAAAATTTTCCCAAAACCTTCTGTATCTATATTGGATCCAAATCCTCTTTTGGTCTCGGGAGATTTTGGTGATTATTTTATGTTTGCATCTCACCACTTACACGGAACCAGTGATAACACACAAGGGTATTCCCGGTTCAGTTTGGAAGTTCGGTTTGTCATCGGTGAACATATCAAACGCCATTTTGGTCCGAAAAATATCGATAATGGTTCGAAGGGGACCACTTTGTATGAAATGAAACAACTCATCACTGGCGAAATTATGCCATCGGATCTGATCCAATCGTACGTAAAAGAGTCTGCTCTTTCGTAAATGCCACAGGGTTCATGGGCCCCTCTTTGATTTGATTCACATAGTCGATTGCCAGTCTCTCTCTTTCCATAAAATTACCTTTGACCCAAAAAAAATCTCTTTTTGCTTCTTCCATCGCTTCTAAAAATCGAGTTTTCATTCCCTCACGTTCCTCACCTAAGTCTCGTAATTTGTCCTTTTCCCAAGGGATGTCGATGTCTAAAAATAAAGAAGTATCATATTGTAAACCAAGCGCCCGTTCGGTGAGCCATGGGATTTCTCTTTGATAATACCGTTCTAAGTACACCTTGGTAGTGAGTAGGTCTGTGTCTAAAAATAAAATTCCATGAGAAGATTTGGCGGCCTCCACTTCGGAAAGTAGGTGTCCTTTCGCGATTGGTAAAAAATCGGATTCAGCCATTGGTGTTGACTTTTTTTCTAAATAGTCTCTCGCATATTCTGGAATCCAATTGGTTTGAAAATGATCTGCGAGTTTTTTGGCCAGTGTGGTTTTGCCAACAGACTCACTTCCTGTGAGAACAATCCTTTTTACAAAATAGGGTCGGATTGGTTCTGGGATCCATTCAAAGAATTGAATGGGTTTTTCTCTGATTTGTGTGCCAGAGATCGGGACTACTTTTCGATCAATGTCAATGGGGATGTGTTGACACCCGAGAACAGATGCTAATTGGTCGCCATAGAGTTCTGAAGTGAATACAATATCAATTTGTTGATTGGTATGGGAATTGATCGTTTGTTTCCAAATTTGCCAAAAATTTGGATGTTCTTCTGGGTATTGCGGATTTTCATCTTTGACCCAAACGATTTCTATATTTGGATTTGGTAGAAGTTCCAACATCCATTCATAACGAAGATTACCTGGAATGAGTTCCTTTTCTAATGAACACATAAGGACTGTTAATACATCGCATTTTTTTTTGGCTTCCTTTATCAAATGGAGGTGGCCTTTGTGTGGTGGATAAAATTTTCCAAGGATGAGACCATGGATCATATCGTTTCCTCATTTCGATAGGAATTGATAAACGCGATTTTTTTTTTGCCATCTAACGGGAAGTTGTTAGACAGCTTTACTTGGGATCTAGGTCCAAAAAGGGACTCTAGTTCCTTTTGGATGGATATTGTTTCTTTTTCCCAGATTGTTACGTCTTCCCAAATCGTTTTTTCTAAAGAGAGGCGGCATTCCCATTCATCCCTCGAGAGTTGTTCCACTTGGAATTGGAAGATGTATGGATTTTTTCTGAGTATCCTTGCGACATCTATGGGATTCACGGTTTCACCATTTGTTTTTTGGAAGTACACTGGCTTTCTGCCAGATAACAGGCGTAAACGTGGAAAGTGGTCTCCGCAGAGGCATGGTCCATATTGGATCTCACCAAAGTCACCTGTTCTGTAACAAAGGAGAGGCAAATACGGATTCCTTCCACCCGTCACTACAATCTCACCGACATTTCCAGAAGGGACTGATGTTCGAGTATCTTTCGAGATTACTTCCAGATACAAATCATGCGGGAGAAGGTGCATCCATTCTGGATCTAAAGGGCAAGAATAGGCAATGGGTCCTGTTTCGTTTAACGAATAAAAGTTGATGATAGGGCATTGGAAGTATTCGCTGAGTTTATTTCGTAGTGCGGGTGTTAGTTCCAGAGCAGTGGAATGGATGGCTTCTGGGTGGTATTTGATTCCCATTTTCATTGCTGATTCAAACGCGTATGGGTCCCCCGTTAAAATTTGAGGGGAACACTCAGATAAAAACATCTGTAAGTCTGATTCTTTTTTCCAAGAATTGCGATGGATGTTGATTTTGGCAAATTTGGCTCCACCAGCCAAACTATGGCAAGTTGCATATTCGATAGTTTTTTCTTGGTAACAGAGTTGGATGGCAAAAGTGGATTTTGGTGAATGGATGGGTTTCACTCCAAATCGTTTCACACTATATTCTATGAGAGGCACATAACATCCAATCGCCTTGGGATGGTTTGGTGCAAGGATGGGTTTTCCCGTTGTCCCAGAAGTGGGATTGATCACCATTTGGGATAAATCCATATTGTTTGGGATGATTTTTGTTATATTAGATTGTAAGTCGTCACGAGTCATTTGAGGGATGGATTCAAAATCATTGACTAGATTCAGTCCATTCAAACTTTCACTAAAGTGTGTCGACAGGTGCCTGTAGGTTTCCAAAAACGATACGATTGAAGCTTTTGTTTGGTAGACGCCTTGTTTTTTGGCATCTAACAATTGTTTTTGAAATGTTTGGACAAATTGGAATTCGTTTTCTCCGATTCGGTCTCCAATCCTTACATTCCATTTGGGCGCGAATGGGGATTGGACCATTTTGTTTAGTTCCGTTTCCCATTCCTCTTGGAAAAGAGGTGTTGTTTCGACATCTAAGTTTTTATTCACGGTTGTATTTAGAGGCAGCCTCTTCCTCTTCTTTTTGTTTCATTTGACGGAGGATTTCTTTGGCTCTTTCTTGGGCTTTTTTTGTTTCTTCTAGGATTCGAGTTCGTTCTCTTGAATCGATAGATCGAAAGCGGTCATTAAAATATTCTTTCGTTTCTCCTTGCGGAAGAAGGTTTAAGGTTTGGAATACGTTTCTCACTAGTTCCTCTGCTCGTTCTGAATCTGTTGTCCATGAATCAAATTTTGGAACAAGATCAGATAATATTGGTAAGGTGTTTGTAAGGTAATTCAAAAGTGTTTCTTTTGGAAATTCCGGGATTTGTGATTCTTTGTCAAAAAATAGATTAGCTAATATCACATGAATTGCTTTCAGATTGAGATTGGTGATGGAATCAAACGATTTTGAGAAGGGGAAAAAATTTCGTTCTTTGGTTCTAGAAAATAACACATCAAACCAAAGGGCATCTAAGGAGAGTGAACCCAAATCCACCTGGTGGAAAGGGGTATTGAGGACGAGTTTAACGTAATGCCTGATTTCTAACATAATTCCTTTCCACAAAATCTTTGCTAAATTTGATTAAGTCAGTCCAAGTTTGGATGGGGTAGATCTCCCAACCTGATTGTTGTAATTCAATCACCACTGGATTTTTGTTTGGTTGGTAGAGTTGTAACACCATCGATCCTCCACCATTCGCCTTTTCTAACGCATTTTTTACGATGGCTCGCGGGTCGCGTGGATAGCTTTGAGTGAACATAGTGTCAATGCCATCATCGGAGATCACAAGTATGTGTCGTTTTCGTTTGGGTTCAACTTTGTATTGATCTTCCAAAAGTTCTAAAGGAAAACATGTCCCTCCACCAAAGTAACCCGTGAGCACTTTTAAGATTTCTTTTTCATTTTTAATAAAACCATCGGTCACTAAAAATTCTTTTTCTCCTGACCATAAGGTCACTCGAACAGAACTTCCTGTTTTTAATGCCGATAAAGCAATGATGGCCCCTGCTAAAGTTAGATAGGATAAATCGTTTTGTGGATTTGGCATGGAGCCAGAACAATCAACAAACAAGTCTAAGTCGATTGGATTTACTTTGATTTCATTCGAAGTAGTTTCACCATACACATCTTCTACGGTTGTGTAACCTGGGATGATGATGGGACTTTTGATTGTCGATTCCATCCAATTGATTTTTTCAATTGGTGATCCAGGGTCCCATAAATCATTCCCTTCTAAAATTTCCTCTTTTGCGCCTGGAGTCTTTCGTTCAGGGAAAGGAACAAGATAGGGCAATGCTTTGTCTTTGTAATACCGATAAGTGATTTCTGAGATGTCTGCTTCGATTCCCATACTTTTGCAGATGGTGGAATATTCTGCTGGTGTGAGTGCTTTTTTGGAACCAGTGATGCCATCCATTGGAAATAATTCAGAAGAGATTTCCACTTCCGTGATCCCAGATGGTGGAGTCATCCCTTTGCCTGCATCAATTGTATCCATAAGGATTTTGATGGAGTTGGAATTGATTTGGTTATTTTCTCCAAAAAAATAGGGGAAACAAATGCTTGCAAAATCAAACATCCCTTTTGCCCAATCATTTGGAAAATTTCGAATCATCCGCGAAACAAGAGCTGCATCAGATTGGATTTGGTCACATAACGAACCTTCGGTGAGTGTGGAAGAAGGAAGAGCCCATAATAATTCATAGGTTCTCATATAAAAATTCCAAAATGGATCTTTTTGTTTGCCCAATTTTTGATATACTTCTTCCATTCGTAAATGGTTCTGTTTTTTAAGATGGTCATTGATAAACAAATCTTCGTAGATATTGACTATCATTGATGTTAGGTGGTTTAATCTAGGCATCGCTAGATTTGTAATATAAATCAATTTTGCTTGGTCTGCCAAATCCCCAGGACAATATACATGGTGGCCTATCTCATGGCCTAAAATCTCTAACGCATAATCTTCGAGTTGGTAGGATTTGATTTGTTTGACGGATAAAAGGACGCGGTGGTCTTTTAGACGAATGGCTGCAAAGGACGCGGTCAAACCTTCCTCTTTCTCTTCATATTCTGAGAACAAAAATTTTGCCGGAGTGAGTTTTACATAATCACTCCAAAGTTTGAGTGCCTCATTCCATTTTGATTCCCAAACCTTGACAAAATCCACTTAGGTTCTCCCAACATAAAACAAATACAATTGGTAGGAATTTTTTAACGTCACAATCGTATAAGAATCCATTTCAAATGTTGAAACTACATGGCTTGTATCTATTTTTTGTTCTAAAATTTGTTTCCAAAAGGTAGATGGTTTTGAACTCACTTTTGTTGGGGATTGTGGTTTTTCGATCGGATAAAGGCTTGTTCCATACTCATCCACAAAAATTTGGAACCAAGATTCTCCAGACAAAACCAAAATATTCTCAAAATCCAAATAAAGAACTGGAATTCCTAAAAAATTGCCACCAAACAAAGTGTAACCGGGAATAGTGCGGAAATGGAAGTTAGGTTTTGATATTTGATTTCTATTCAATGGAAGAAAAGGAAAATCCATGGAGGATTCATCGATTCCAAACAGATTTTGGATTTCTGATTTTAATGATTGGTTCAGGTGATGGAAATTTGTTTTTAAACTTTGTCTATATTCTGGTTTCCCACTCGCCCAATATAGTAAACCTAATACGAGTTTGACTTCTTCAATGGTTTGGATTTTGGGAACCACTGAATGGAGTCGATTGAGAAAAACTTGTTTTTGGTTTGTTTCTACTTTCGAGAAAACATTGGTAAAGAGGGATAAAAATAAAATTGGATCTTTTTTTGCTTCAGGTTGAATTTCAGAAACAATTTGGAAAAACTTCGATGTAGATTGATCCAATGGAAGTATTACATGTTTGGAGATCAGTATGACTAAGGTTTCAAATAAGGAAACAATCGTTTCTTCATCGAATGAAACTTTTTGTTTTGTAAGTATGGAATCAAAAAACGGAGCCAATTGATGGTTTAAATCTTCCTCAGGGAACTGAGGGTTTGTTCGTTTTATGGAATGGACAAAGTGATTACAAACTTCTTTGTGTTTGAGTAAAATGGATTTCCAGAGAATGGAACTCATACATTTGATTCCACCCATTTTAAGTAATTCGTATATCGTTGGTGTAAGTATTTTAAGTTTAACAAATCGTCAAACATGTGACCATATAACTTACGTTGTTTGGAAATTAATTCAATTTCTTTTTCGATTTCTACAAGGCGTAGTTTTGTTTCCTTTGCCGATAATCCTTCCAACCCAGATTCAAATTTTTCTGATAATTGAGCGATGGTGTCGTTTTTATCCAGACCCAACCTTTCGTATTCACTTAAGGAGAGAGTGAATAGTTTTCGAATCCAACTCACACGATCACTTCTGTATATTTGATTTTCCGCTTCTTCAAAGAACGGGGAATCAATGTTTTGCACTAGTTTATCATGCAAAACAAAAGGTAAAACATGGCTTAAGTCATCGAGTGTTACTTCATTGAGTCCTCGAAAGAATGCGAGGGCTTTTGCATAATTGATGCAGGTAAAAATAGCGCGAACACTCAATCCATTTTTTGTTTGGGTACCAATGTCTTTGATTTTATCTTTGCCTGTTTCCAAAGAGGACAACCGACTAAAATCGGCGACACTCAGTTTGGCGGTATCTTTTGTTTTGTATTCTAATTGTTCGCCTGCATACTCCATAAACTCAAATTGAGAGGCAAAAAATTCCATCCGACGACGAAGACCACTTGGGAATTGAACTTGTTTGATACGTTCACTCATAACCTTCATCTCTTCTTCCGAAAAAATAATTTCTTTAGGTACAAGTGATTCAGGTTTGTATCCTTCTTCGAC
The DNA here is from genome assembly GCF_000017685.1 of Leptospira biflexa serovar Patoc strain 'Patoc 1 (Paris)'. Taxonomy (NCBI): domain Bacteria; kingdom Pseudomonadati; phylum Spirochaetota; class Leptospiria; order Leptospirales; family Leptospiraceae; genus Leptospira; species Leptospira biflexa. Next base: position 2,793,823 of record NC_010602.1, on the reverse strand, counting down.
CCTTTGGATCAAATCTTTTATGAAACGTGTGTTAAAGTGAGGTGCTTTGACAACCACATCAATCCGATCCCGAAGCGCTTCGATGACTTGGTAAGTTCCACCTCCGGCATCATCATTGGCAGTTAAATACCATGCGGCCTCTGGGCATTCAAAAATTTGGTCATAAATTTCTGCATAATTATCACCCATAATGGTAAGAAGTGCCGACTGTGTCCTTGTGGGAATCCGATTGTATTCATCGATGATTTTTACTTGCATGCCAAGCCATTTGCGCCAAGCAATTTTAATTTCGTCCATAGACTTGGCCTGCATCATATCACTTGGTAGCGGATTACCGAGTAAGTCAGTGATTGTCATTTGAGGTTGACCATGTTGGATGGAGCGTTTGATTTCTTTGATGGAATAACCTGCAAGGATACCCATTAAAATTGCAGATGCTGTTTTTCCTCGTCCAGGACCTCCCACTAACAAACATTTTCCTTTGACGATGAGAGATAACAACGGAAGTAAAACAAAACTCGAATAACTTTGAGCAGATGGGAGTGTGATGGTTGATTTAGAATCCCCAATTGTAAATTTCAGTGGAGGTGTGTCATTGTATTCAATGTCATAAAATGGATTGATGATCGCAAAATTAGTAATCCAAAAATATGCTTTCCTTAACTTTTCATCCATATCATTGATTTGGTTCGAATTTTTTGTTAAGGGGAGAGGGCCATCTTCTAAAATATTGGAAATATCAAATTTTTTCTCCTTCCCTTTGTTTGGTGGTAAAGTGGGAGAGGAAGAAAGTTTATTCGGAAAATTTGTCATAAAACTTCCTTTAATGTTACATCCGCAATACAACCAGTTTCTGTTTCTATTTTGAACTCAGGTGTCAGGATAAAAATATTGTTTGGGTATTCGTTTTCTTTTTGGAATTTAGGGAGTTGGTTCAGCGGGATGGAAATTTGTTTTTTCCCAATTTCCTTGGATTGGAAAATAAAAACCATTTGATCCTTAGGCATCCTAAGTTCTTTGTCCACATTGATGCTTTCGCGTAGTAAAAAACGGAGACGAAACGGAGGTAATGTTTCCCCTGGACAGGATTCAATGACAAGTGATTCAAATTTTCTGGGTTGGAATCCGTTTCCATCCCACACATGGGAGAGTTGCATTTCCAAGAAAAAATCAAAATCCACTTGTGAGATTCGAATCTTTCTCCAAACTGTGGAAGGATTTTTGTCTAATAAATGCGAAAGCCCAGTGGATGCCGTTGCATCTTCAATGCGAAATGGTGGATTTTCTTTGTAACTTTCGATTTTTTTGTTCGTTCCGGAAAATAAGAAGTAGTTTCCAAACAAAATAAAAACTAGGGCAAAGAAAATCGGTAATACAATCACAGGTCTCATAGAAAGAAAAACTTATGCTGAATGCGAAAATGGGCTACTTCTTTTTTTATTTACACCATACATCGGAGTCATCATGAAAATAGGAATTTTAGGCGGAACAGGCCTCATTGGAAAGTCTTTGATTCAAACGGCGATACAAAAAGGCCATCGCTTCCGAGTATTTTCGCGCCAAACATCACTCCCCAAATCACTTTCCTCATTTCCTGAGATTGAATTTGTCACATGCCTTCTACCACAATCCTCCGATTTAGAAAACCTCGACGCCATCATCAATTTAGTTGGAGAGCCTATTGCGGGTGTTAGGTGGACAGAAGAACGAAAACAATTAATTTCTACTTCTCGGATTGAGTTCACGAGAGGACTTGTCGCTCGTATCCAAGATTTAAAAAACCCACCAAAAGTTTTTATCAATGCAAGTGCTGTAGGTTACTATGGAATGTCCGAAACCATCCATCAGTCCTATACGGAAACTTCGCCACCCGGAGATGATTTTTTGGCGAAACTTTGTGTGGATTGGGAAAACCAAACAAATCCCCTTTTGCCATTAGGAATTCGGACCATATTACTTCGAACAGGGATTGTCCTTTCTCCAAAAGGTGGGGCATTAGAAAAAATGATCCCTCCATTTTTATTAGGAGTTGGAGGTTCAATTGCATCTGGAACGCAAGGGATGAGTTGGATCCATATCTTAGATTTTATCAATGCAACCTTACATTTAATGACTTCTTCTACTTCCCAAGGAGCCTACAACTTAGTGTCTCCTAACCCAACAAGTAACGCTGAATTTTCAAAACAATTGGCAAAAACCTTGAATCGTCCGAATCTTTTCAAAGTCCCTACATTCGCTATACAAGCGTTATTTGGTGAAGGAAGTGTGGTGGTAACAAAAGGGCAATATGTTGTTCCAGAACGATTGTTACAATCAGGATATGAGTTTCAGTTTCAAAATTTAAACGAAGCGCTCTCAAATCTTTTGGAAAAAAACTGATTTCTTCTTTTCAAAAGATGAGAAGGGTAAGAGACTGGGTTCAACCTTATCTCGGAGTAAGAAATGAACTCAAAAAAAGTATTAGTCTCTCTACTCGCTGTCTCCTTCGCATTTGTGATGGTGGCTTGTGGCGACTCCAAACCAAAAGAAGAAGCACCTGCTGTGCAAGAATCCAGTGCTAGTGCCGATCCTGACTTAGCGAAGGGAGAAGAATTATACCTCCAAAATTGTTCTTCTTGCCACGGCGAAAAAGGGGCTGGTGATGGTGCTGCTGCTGCTGCTCTCAACCCAAAACCAAGAAACTACAAGTCTCCTGCTTCTGAGTGGAAAAATGGAAACTCAATTGCTGGCGTGACAAAAACTTTGAAAGAAGGAATCAAAGGATCCCCTATGGTGGCATATGGCCATTTAGGTGACGATAACATCAAAATCCTTGCAAAATACGTAGAACACCTTTCTAAAAATTAAATTGCCTAATTTCGGTTCCGTTTTTTTGGCGGAACCGAAATCCTTCCTTTATGAACCAAATCATTAAAAAAGCTGACAGACCCACCTGTGATTGCGGAACCACGCGCGGAGACGAGAACGCCCGTAAGGTTGTGAAATATTCCGCTTGGGGGATGATTGCCATGGGACTTGTCGGGATATCTGCTACACCGACGGACGTTTATTTTGTCTGCCGAAAGTGCAAACAGCCCTTTGGCCGGATGACAAAAGAAGAAAGAAAATCGAAATCCTAATTTTAGTTGACCCTCGTTCTTAGTGGAATTCCCTGGAGGCTAATGATGGAAGAGTTTAAGATTCGATTGGGATTTGAGAATGGGGGAAACCTCCCTGTGATCCATATTTCTGGCGAAATCACATCCGAAGCCGAAGAAGAAATTGTGCAATCCTACGAATCGATCCCACAGGACAAACGGTCTCGTGTGATCCTGAACTTTTCGGAAACCTCGTACATCAACTCAGCTGGCATTGCCACCCTCATTAGTTTGATTACAAAATCATCTGAGAACCAAGGTAAAATTGAATTTGCCGGACTCAATACCCATTTCCGTAAGGTCATGGACATTGTGGGCCTAACTGATTTTGTTCTCATCCACGATTCCCTTCATTCTGCTCTCGCCCAAGTGTAAATTCTTCTAGATTCCTAACTTACGTTTGATAAGATAGGAGGGAGAGAGGTCTTTTCATGAGTGAAGTGGAAATCCACATCAAAGGTAAAACATACAAACTTCCAGTAATTACAGGTACTGATGGAAAAGAAGGTATCGACCTTACTGAATTTTACCGCAAAACAGGGCTTGTTACTGTTGACCCTGGACTTTTTAATACTGCCCTTGGTTTATCAAAAGTATCAAGACGTGATCCTGAAAAGGGAGAACTCACATACCGTGGTTATGACCTAAAAGAATTAGCATACCAATCTACTTTTGTTGAAACATCATTTTTATTAATTTATGGTAACCTCCCCACAAAACAAGAGTTAAGTGATTTTTCTAGTCGCCTCTCAAAACACTCCATGATCCACGAAGATATGTTAAATCTTTTTGATGGTTTTCCAGGAGTGGCTAACCCACTTGCTGTTTTATCTGTAATGGTAACATCATTATCTAGTTATTATTTAGAAGAATACGAAGAGAAGTTGGATATGGGAGTGGATTTAATTGCCAGATTACTTGCAAAAATTCGTACGATTGCAGCATTCACTTACAAACATGCTGTAGGCCATCCTTTTGTTTACCCTCTCGATAAAAATCCATACTGCACAAATTTTTTATACATGATGCACAAACTTCCTGCAGACAACTACAATGTTCCGGAAGAATTTGATCGTATTTTAAACCAAATGTGGATCTTACATGCCGACCACGAACAAAATGTATCCAATACCGCCGTACAAGTAGTAGGTTCGACTCAAGCGAATTTGTTTGCTTCGATCTCGGCTGGAATTATGGCGCAGTGGGGTGCAAGAGAAGGGGGAAGGCCAACAGCTGCGATTGGACTCATCGAAGACATCATCAAAACAAAAACTCCTGTGAAAGATTACTTTGAAAGATTCAAACGGGGAGGGCTTACGATCCGCACCAATGGATTTGGACAAAAAGCATACGATGTCGTCAGTCCAAGAGCACAAGTCGCTCGTGAAATCATCAAAGATTTTTATAAGGATCGAAAATTGAGTCCTGTCGAAGACATCGCCCTTCAAATCGATGAAGTGGTTTGGAACGATTCATACTTTATGGAGAATCTTTTGTACCCTAACTTAGAATATTATTCTGGTTTGGTGTTCCACACCTTGGGAATTCCTAAAAACATGTTCTCAGTCATGCAAGTGATTGGAAGGCTTCCTGGATGGCTTGCCCATTGGAGAGAACAAAGAATGAAAGGGGATTTCTCAAAAGTTCGTCCAAAACAAATTTATGTGGGCGAAAACCAAAGAAAGTACATTCCTATCGCCAACCGTCTCTAGAGGATACGAAGGAATCGTGAAACATTATCTCCGTTGGATCACATTCCTTTGGAGTTTGGTACTTTTGACATGTTCAGTGGCAGAAGTACCGCCAGTTGCGGAGAAAGGGCACTTAACTGCCGTTTCATATTTAGCTCAAAACAACCAAATCATTCCTATTGTTGGTGATTGGGAATATTACCCAGGGATGTTGTTTTCGCCCTCAGAACTAACTGAAATCAAATCCATACGTGAGCCTCTCTATTTTACAGTTCCAGGCGTTTGGACAAAGTCATTTTTAGAAAAAGGATTTTTGGCAGGTGATGGTTATGGGACCTTTCATGTAGAATTATTACATGGATTAAAAGGGATTCCACTTTCGATCAAAGTTCCAGAAATGGAATCCGCCTATATATTGTTCGTTGATGGAGAGAGACTTGCATCCAATGGATATGTTTCCACTTCCTATCAATCAGGGATCCCCGAATACAGACCACAGATCATTGATTTTATACCGAAAGAAAACCAAACTTCATTTTTATTACAAATTTCCAACTACCATCATAGAAAAGGTGGTCCAGCACAGGTCATCATCTTAGGTAGAACCTCCGATATCCATAAACAATACGAATTTCAAATCTTAAGAGATATGTTACTCGTGGGTAGTATCTTATTTATGGGATTGTATCATATCTTTCTTTATTGGAATCGAAAAAAAGATCCATTTACATATTGGTTTGCTCTCACCTGTATTCTTGTCGCCTTACGAGTGTTTATCACTGGTAACAAATATTTAGTGCAAGTAATTCCTGACCTACCTTGGGAAATCCACCTAAAACTAAGTTATCTCAGCTTTTTCTTTATCACTCCAATATTTGCAAAATATGTGTATTTATTATTCAAACCATATTTTTCAAGAAGGGTATATGAATTACTTAAGTATGTAGGATATGCTTTTTGTTGCATCGTATTGCTGACGAGATCATCGTTTTATACGTATTTGATGGTGCCATTTCAAATTTTCACCTTACTTGGTGCCATTTATACACTACTTGTTTTATCAAGAGCCATCCGAGATTCACAACCGGGTTCGCTTATTTTTCTCATTAGTTTTATTGTATTTGTGGCTAGTTTTGTGAATGATATTTTGGTAAACAATCTCATCATCAATTCACCTCTCACAATTCATTTTGGCATTTTTATGATGTTTTTTGTTCAGTCAATATACATCGCCCGCAATTTTTCAAAAGGATTTGTGGATGCGGAAAATCTCGCAATAGAACTATCCGAAAAAAACCAAACCCTTCAAAAAGTCCAAAATCAAATTACGATTTTAAATGAACGACTCGAAACTAGGGTCAAAGAAAAAACCATCGAATTACAAAGCAAATTGGATCAAATCACCAAGGATATGAAACTTGCCAAATCTATCATCCAAAGTGTAACCAAAGTACCCGAAATGGAACCACATTTGCGTGTGGATATTTTGTACAAACCAACTGCAGATGTGGGTGGTGATATCTTTTTTGTGAAAAGAATCCAAGATTTTTATTATCGGTTTTTTTTGGGAGATGCTACTGGACACGGATTACAAGCCGCTTTGTATTCCATGATGATCCAATCGGAATTTGAAAGAGTGTCCGCTGTGGCAATGCGACCCAATGATCTTTTGTTTTATATGAACCAACATTTTTATGATAAAAATGCTGATTTACAAATTTATTTTCCAGCTCTTGTGATGGATTTTGATTTTCACCAAAATATCCTTCGTTATGCGGGAGGTGGTGTTCAAAATCAAATCATTCTGAAAAAAAATAACGAATCACTCATTGTAGAAAATACAGGCCCAATCATTGGTATTTTGGAACATTATCGTTATGGAATCTTTGAATCCAAAGTGGAATCGGGAGACCGGATTTTTCTTTTTACAGACGGACTCTTTGAAGAATTGAATGAGGCAGATGGGATGCAGGCTTGGGATGACCTTATGCAGACAATCCAAAGTACAAATGAGTTACCGTTCCAAGAAATCATTCCATCCATCCAAACCATGCTTTTCCAGAAAATGAATAAAACCACATGGAAGGATGATTCCACTTTGATCGTGATTGAAATCACATAATTAAAAAGAAAGTTTTGCTACCATTCCTATCCTATTTGCGACGGGAATGGTATGGTATCGCAGATGTTCACATAAATTGGCCTAATTGAAATAAAGATTACCAATCCCCCGAAGATCCACCTCCGCCGGAATCACCTCCACCTCCAGACCAACTATCACTGGAATCACTTGATGACCATGAGTCTCCACCTGAAGACCATCCTCCGTAATACCCACTTCCATCATATCCACTGCCACCGCCAAGGCCATGGCCCAGTTTGCGCCTGAGAAACATGATGATCACGAATAAAATGATGGCAGCGATTAACCCAAAGGTCCCACCAAAGATAAAGGTTAACAAAGGTAAAATGACTATAAGACCAATGATCGTAAAAATCACACCACCAAACGATGGTATGAAGAGGGAAATAAATGTGAAAATCCCGCCGACAATCCCGGATGGGATCACATCGGAAGCCGTATCACGGCCTGTCGTTTGGACATCATCTTCAGAAGGAGCGTATTCTCCGCGTATGGTGGCCATAATCGCATTCACTCCAGCAGTCACTCCACCATCCATATCGCCAGATTTGAAACTGGGTCTGAGTTCGTTCCGAATGATTTGTTTGGCTTGGATGTCTGTCAATGCCCCTTCGAGACCTCGGCCCACTTCAATTCTCATTTTACGTTCGTTAGGGGCGATGATGAGCAAAATTCCATTGTTTTTGGATTTTTGTCCTAATTTCCATTCATCAAAGATTTCGATTGCCACTCCTTCGATGGTTTCGTCCTGCAAACTGGGAGTGGTGTACACGGCAATTTGATTGCTAGTTTCTGCTTCAAACTGTTTTAGATTGGATTCTAATTGTGTAACGGTGGCTTCAGATAAAATCCCAGCATGGTCCATCACCCTTCGTTCCAGTTTTGGAACTGGATATCCAAACATTGGAATCAAGAAACAACATAGAGAAGTGAAAAGTACGAATACAAACATAAAATTTTGTCTGAGCAAAGAGGTTGAATTTGATGTTTCGATATTCATTTTCATTACATCAATTTCCCACCGTCTCGAATTTCATTGGAGATTTCATTTTTATCATCCTTTTCCACATGGATATTGTACTGCTTGAGTAAATCACCACAGAAGAGGATACTTGCAACAATGCCTTCCTTCTTTTTTCCGGACTTCATTCCAAGAACGATAAGCCTGACTGCCTCATTCCATTCCGATTTTGGAACCACCCTTGCAATTTCTTTGTCTGGATAAACGCGAACAAAGTGTTCGAATAGAGAAATATAGATCAAAATACCTGTTCTATTTTTAGTACGGAAAACTTCTTCGTCTAAAAACGCTTCCTTTGTCCTAAGCTCGACAAAGTATTGTTTGGCGTTTCTAGGTACAAGAAGGATTCGGAGTTTTGGGAATAATGTGAAAATTCCAAGTCCAATAATTGCACCTGCCCAGACAGATAAAACGGCAAATAAGGATTCATTTCCCCAGACAAGCCCATAAACATTTTGAGCTGTATAAAAACTAATGCCAGTTAGGCCACCCAAAAGAAAGGCTCCAAACCAAGCCCATTCGCGATAATGATGGGATGACTCAGCAAAAAAAGGGACAATTTCTGCAGACGTTTTGGATTCGGCTTCTCCAACGGCAGATTTGATTTCATCTAAATCAGATTTTGAGAAATAACGCGCAAGTACACTCATGGGCAAAAGGAAAACAGAATTCCTTACCCAAATCAATCAAAAAACCTAAATTTTGGAATCGATGACGATGGCAATGCTCACGAGGAATAAGTGTAAAATGCTAAAAAAGAAAAATCGCTTCGCAAGCACTTTGTCCATCGATAGTTTTAATCGATAGGCAAATCCAAGGATGAGAACCGTTAGGACAATCGCAGAAAGTAAAAATAAATAGCCCATACGGTCATCGACAAAATAAAACCCAATCACAGACAATGAATACGCAATGGCATACAGAAAAATTTGGTTCACCGTTTTTTCTATTCCAGAGACAACAGGCATCATTGGGATCCCTGCAAATTCATAATCATCTTTTAGGAAAATCGCAAGGGCCCAAAAATGAGCTGGTGTCCAAAGAAAGATCATGAGGAACATGACCCACGCTTGCATCGGAAGTGCATTCGCCATGGCAGCATACCCGATGAGTGGTCCGATACAACCTGAGATTCCACCAATCACAATGTTTTGTTCTGTTCTAGGTTTTAACCAGATGGTGTATAAAAATACATAGAGTAAAAGTGCCGCAAGTGCACAAACGGCCGTTAGCAGGTTGATGAAATAAGTGAGGATTCCAAACGAAACGATTGCGACTACAATTCCCAGTAATAACGCAAATGTGGGAGAAATTTCACCTGCAGGGATTGGTCTTTGTTTGGTTCTGTACATGACAGCATCTCTTTCTCTCTCAATGTATTGGTTGAGGATAAAAGAAGCAGAACTCATAAGATAAGTCCCAAATAAAGTGATGGAGATGACAGTTAAGCTCGGGTATCCTGTGGTTCCAAGGTACATTCCAGGCAGTACAGTGGCCAATACAAGCACTGTGACCCTAGGTTTTGTGAGTTGGTTCCATAAGCGGAACATCAACGAACACCCTTTTTGTCAGAACGAAAATGGTAAAATGCGGCCATATAACAAAACAAAAAAACTAAAACCCCATTTAAGGTATGGAGGCCAGTCACAAGTTTTGGTAAATGATACAATACGTTCATCGCACCCAAAAAGATTTGAAACGATACGAGATAACCAGCGATTTTTAAATACTGTTTCACTTTTTGATTTTTTAAAGTGAGGATGGCATAAGCGGATAAGGATAAAACGAGTAGGGTGACAAGATACCCAAAAAGCCTATGTTCCATGTGGAATCGTATGGTTCCTACCATCGAAGGAAACCATTCCCCATGGCAAGTAGGGAAATCGGGACAAGCAAGACCTGCATAATGGGAACTCACTTTCCCACCGAGAAACAATTGATACAAAACAGCTAAGAGTACAATGAGAAAATAATACTTTCCGTCTTGGTTCCATAAAAATTCCGTTTGGGAAGATGTTTCCGATAATTGTAATCGAATCGTGACACATGCTGATAATAATAACACTGCATTGAGTAAATGTAGGTTAACGGTTGTTGGGTGGAGGAGTTTGGTAACAGTCAAACCACCAAGAATCACTTGAGAAATGAGAAATAATAGTGAAAGACTTGCAGGAACTCCTAACGATTTCCGAGTCTCTGGATTTTTTAGAATCCATATAAAACCGATCCCCACAAGGATTCCTAAAATTCCAGAATAATAACGATGCCCCACTTCCATAAAGATCTGGAAGGTAAACTCTGGCACAAACTTCCCATGACACAAAGGCCAATCAGGGCATGCCAGTCCCGAATCTGTGGCCCGAACGAGCGGTCCATAGAGAAGATTGAGTAGGATCATCGCGGAAAGAATGGTGTAAAAACGTTTGAGTGTCATACGTCTATCTGTTTCCTCCAGGTTTTGTGATCTGGGTTTGGGGAAAATAAAATTAATCTTGCATCTTTTAAAAATTGTTGGATAAAAAGAGCAGTTTTTCGTATAGACTATATCAGGTAAGATTATGCAAAACACAGACCTTTATAATAAGGGTGGCTATTGGACTTTCCTTGTCACACTTGCTCTCAACATTCTTTTCTTCGCGTACATTTCCTTTGTCCACCCGGGAACACCGGAAAACCCAGGAATGGAAAACAAAAGCGTTCAATCCAAATAGGGTAACAACCAAATTACGTGAACATCCGCATTTTCATTTGTTTTTGTTTCTTTCTTGTCATCGAGTCTGTGTCTGCGTATGACCCACACTCCAACTTGACAAGGGAAAACAAACTCCCTAAGGAATTGGAAAACATTGGATTTTCGGATGTTACAGGCAAAACGTTGCAACTCAACATTCCTTTTCGAGATGAATCGGGCAAAGAAGTTCTCTTTTCTGATTTTCTCGCAGCAGGGAAACCAGTCCTTCTCTCTCCCGTTTATTTTAAATGCCCCACCCTTTGTAACTTTCACCTCAATGGTGTCTTCAAAAGTTTAAAGGATTTGGATTGGTCACTCGGCAAAGAATACCAATACATTGCGGTATCCATCGATCCAAAAGAAAACGAATCCATTTCGTTTCCCAAAAAAGGGGCTTATTTGAAGGAATACGGCAGAGTGGGAGCAGATTCAGGCCTCCATTTACTCACAGGCTCACAAGAATCCATTGATGCACTCACCAAACAATTGGATTTTCGTTATGCTTGGGACGGCGAAGCCAAACAATACATCCATGCAAGTGGTGTGTATGTTTTGACTCCCGATGGGAGAGTGTCTCGGATCTTCCAAGGCATCCAACTCGAACCAAGGGATTTAAAATTTGCCTTCCTTGAGGCATCTTCTGGTAAGATTGGGAGTTTTGTGGACAAGTTTGCTTTATTTTGCTTTCAATTTGATCCTAGAAAAAATAAATATACGATATACGCATACAGGATGATGCAATTCGGGGGGGCGGTCACCTTACTCCTTCTCGGTGCGTTTTTATACATAAACTGGCGAAAAATAACAAATAACAACCGTCAAGGAGTCACATAGATGTCTTGGAGCAGTCTCATTCCAGCGACCTCGTTCATGCCTATCCAGGCCACTGAAATCGCAAAAGAAGTCGATCTTCTCTATGCATTTCTGATCATCGCAAGCCTTGTTTCGTTTGTCATCTTGATTGGTGGAATGACATGGTTCCTCATCAAGTTCAAACGTACAAGTGTAGACCAGAAATCCGCATACATTACTCACAATAATTTTGCAGAGTTCCTTTGGTCCTTTATCCCTCTCGTCATCATGATGGGAATTTTCTATTGGGGTATGGTTATTTTTGAAAAACTGAGAACCCCACCAGAAGACGTGGCGGCAGAAATTCATGTCACTGCAGAACAGTGGGCATGGACGTACCGTTATGCGAATGGAAAAGAGTTCTATAGTTCAGCAAATGATCCAATGATTGTTCCTGCTGGAAAAGCAACGAAACTCATTCTCACTTCGAAAGACGTCATCCATAGTTTTTATGTTCCGGCTTTCCGAACCAAACAAGATGCGGTTCCAGGAAAACTCACTCAACTTTGGTTTGAGCCAAAACAACCAGGAGAATACATCGTTTTTTGTACAGAATATTGCGGAACCAAACACTCCGGAATGATGATCAAAATCAAAGCGATCCCTTCTGAAGAATATGCGGCTTGGTACCATGCTGAGAAAAAAGGTGCGGACTCTCCTGCTGACTTAGGGAAAGTTTTGTTTGCCCAAAAAGCTTGCGCTTCTTGTCACTCCATTGATGGATCCCGAGTTGTTGGACCAACAATGAAAGGTCTTTTTGGATCGGAGCGTAAGTTTGCTGATGGAACCAAAGCTAAGGCGGATGAAAATTACCTTCGCGAATCCATCTTGGTATCTTCTGCAAAAATTGTAGAAACTTACCCAGCAGCCATGCCGTTATTCCAAGGCCAATTGTCTGATGAAGACGTTGCCAACTTAATTGAATATATCAAATCCATTAAATAAGGAAGAGAGATGAGTTCAGCACATACAAAAACCGAACATGGTCACACAGACCATAATTACCTGAACCACGGATCTGGAATCTGGTCTTGGATGACCACTCTGGACCACAAACGCATTGGACTTATGTACTTTGCAACAGTTTCTACCCTTTTTCTAATTGGTGGTTTCTTTGCATTGGGAATCCGTCTGCACTTAGCAAAATTTGGTGCAGAACCACTCCTAGATCCAGACACGTATAACAAGTTCATGACCTTCCATGGTGCCATCATGGTATTTATGGTGATCATTCCCGGAATTCCTGCTTTCCTTGGAAACTTTGTCCTCCCGATCCAACTCGGTGCCAAAGACGTTGCCTTCCCAAGGCTCAACCTTGCCTCTTACTACATTTTCATTGCGGGTGCTGCGATTGCTGCATCTTCTATGGTTTTTAACCAAGTGGACACAGGTTGGACATTCTACACTCCGTACTCTACAGCAAAAACATCTAATGGGGTGATTTTACTGGTTTTGGGTGCGTTTACCATGGGATTTTCTTCCATCTTAACGGGACTAAACTTCATCGTCACCACTCACAAACTCCGAGCACCGGGAATGACAATGGATCGAATCCCACTTATGATTTGGGCACTCTACTCTACATCCATCATCCAAATTCTTGCTACACCGATCCTTGCGATCACTCTCCTCCTCATCGGAGCTGAGAAAACTCTTGGAGTTGGAATTTTTGATCCAGACCTCGGTGGGGACCCTGTCCTTTTCCAACACTTCTTCTGGTTCTACTCTCACCCTGCGGTGTACATCATGATCCTCCCTGCGATGGGTGTGATTTCTGAACTCATCACAGCATTCTCCAAAAAAACAATTTTTGGTTACCGTGCGATTGCTTACTCATCGGTTGCGATTGCTGCAGTCTCCTTCCTAGTTTGGGGACACCATATGTTTGTGTCTGGCCAATCCACACTTGCTGGGATTGTTTTCTCCATCATCACTATGTTTGTTGGGGTTCCCACTGCCATCAAACTCTTCAACTGGATTTCCACAATGTATCGCGGAACAGTCACATTCGAAGCGCCCATGCTCTTCGCTCTTGGTTTTATGTTCCTCTTTACCATCGGTGGTTTGACAGGGGTATTCCTTGCTTCCACTGGTATGGACGTTCACTTCCATGACACTTACTTTGTTGTTGCTCACTTCCACTACGTAATGGTAGGGGGAACACTCATGGCACTGATGGGTGGAATCTTCTATTGGTTCCCTAAGATGTTTGGAAGGATGACTTCTGACCTTGGTGGACGTATTTCTTGGGTTCTCATCTTTACAGGATTCAACGTAACTTTCTTTCCACAATTCGTACTCGGTGCGATGGGAATGCCAAGACGTTACTTCGATTACCTTCCTGAATACACAAACTTAAACCAAATTTCAACCGTAGGGTCTTGGCTCATTGGTCTTGGTTTCTTAGTAGGACTCATCACGATCATTCATGGAATTTTTAAAGGCGAAAAGGCTTCTGATAACCCTTGGGGTGCAAAAACACTCGAATGGCAAACGTCTTCTCCACCTCCACACGAAAACTTTATCAATACTCCAACAGTAACTGCAGGGCCATATGACTTCCGTTAGTTCTTCAAGTGAATTTCAACACCAACACCATTTTAAGAGTGCAGAACACCAATATGCCTCTTCCAAACAAGGAATTTGGTTATTCCTTTGCACTGAAATCCTGATGTTTGGTGGCCTATTCGTAGGTTACCTCATCTACCATTCTTTGTATCCTACCGTTTTCAAAAATGGTTCCGAAACTTTGGATTGGAAAATGGGTGCTGTGAACACAGTGGTTCTCCTCGTGAGTTCCTTCACCATGGCTGCCGCCATCAATTATGTGCAACGTGGTCTCCATAAAATTGCAGCCATCATGCTTGCGCTCACAATCGCATGTGCTGGTGCCTTCATGGTCATCAAGTATTTTGAATACAGTCACAAGTTCCATGTGGGAACGGTTCCTGGTAAGTTTTCCTTAGTGGACCCAACTTGTGGTGCTGGTGGAAAACGAGCTGAGTGCGAATCAAAAATTTCTGCACTTCTAAAGAACCCAGCGGAACTTGAAAAAAACCATGTGAATGCAGAAGAAGTCGCTCGCTTAAAAGCTGTGATTTCCCAACCAAAATGGGAAATGTTCTACGGCTTTTACTTTGTGATGACAGGGCTTCACGGGATCCACGTTGTGGCCGGTGCACTTCTGATCTTCTGGATTTTCATCAAAACTTTAAGAAGAAAAGTGGGACCTGAATACTACACTCCTGTAGAAGGTGTGGGTTTGTTTTGGCACGTTGTGGACTTGGTATGGATTTACCTTTTCCCACTTCTATACTTAGTAGGATAATAGGGAATTTAAAATGGAATACGTCATCAATTACGGACTCTACTTCATTGCACTCGTAGCTGTTTTTACACCTGTTCTTGGGTTTGGAATCTTTGCTCCAGGGATTGCAACTGCGACCATCTTAGGATTCATCGTCAACTGGTTTGGACAATTTTTCCAAACAGATCGTTTTTCTAAATTCACATCTGAAAACAAAGAGAACAAACTTTTGAAGTTTGTTTTGGGTGATGAAGACCACAAAGAAGACCACGCTTCGGCTTCTATGTGGGTGGAAGACGGGGAAGAGGAAGAAGAGCACGAACACCATGTGATTTCCATCAAAACATATGTGTATGTCTTACTTGCTCTTTTCTTTGGAACATTTGTCACGGTTTGGGTGGCTCAATACGACCTTGGCAAATGGAATATGATTGTCGCAATGGCTGTGGCAACTTGTAAGGCATTCTTTGTATTGGCTTACTTTATGCATTTAAAGTATGACAATATGCTAAACCGAGTGATTTTCCTCTCGGCATTTGCTTTCCTTGCACTCCTCTTTGCATTTTCGTTTGGAGATATCATTTCCCGAATTGCACCGACAACAGAAACACCAGTAAAAACTTTTTTCTAAGAAAATATTAGAAATGAGTGAGAGAAGAAACCCGCCTCTGCGCGGGTTTTTTCGTCTAATGATCTATCGTGATGCAACACCTCCAGGCGATCCTGTCTAAATTTCTAGATTTAATCCCAGAGCGACGTACATATGGTTCTGAGTATTGCCAAGAATTGGACCGCCACATGCGGATCATCCAAATCCCAGGAAGTCTCATTGGATGTGTTGCTCTTCTTGGATTTGCCTTTGATACAGATGCAAAACTCCATCCTGAATTCCCTGAATTATTCTATTATCGCATCGGTTTTTCCTTACTTTGCCTAGCTTATATTTTTCTCATATTGATCAACCATTCTAAAAACATCCATTCACGTATGGAAGGATTGGTTTGGGGTTACGTTGTGTACGGTTATATACTGTTTACTGCTGCGTATTATACAGGTCGCATTGCAGACGATGCACCTTATGTTTCTGGTTACCAAATGGTAGTCATTGTTCTTTCATTTTTACCTCTCCCAAGGAAAACTATCTTTATTTATTATCCCATTTCCATTTTGATATTTTTGGTTTCTGTTTATATCTACAAACCAAATTTAGATACACCTGCCGCAGCCTATTCCATGCAAAATTTAACTCTTAGTTATCTATTAGGAGTTTTTAGTGGGCTCATCATCGAAAGGTATCGGTTTCATTCTTTTCTGAATCATCTCACAGTGATCAAAAAAAATGAGGAGGTCACAAAGACAGCTGAAGAAATCCAAATTTTAAAAACACAACAAGATGGTGATTATTTTCTCACTTCTTTATTATTTGAACCCTTAATCGGAAAGGAAACCGATGGAAATGCTGTCACCATCGAAACTGTTCTCAATCAATACAAAAAGTTTCATTTTAGAGGAAAGGAATACCAGTTAGGTGGTGATTATTTATCTGTTTACAATCTAATTTTACAAGGCAAACGATACAAAGCATTCATTAATGGGGATGCAATGGGAAAATCAATCCAAGGAGCAGGGGGAGCCATCGTGCTCGGAGCCGTATACAACTCCATTATCATCCGTTCCAAAATGGATCCGGAATCCTCGAATCGATCGCCTGAAAGATGGTTACATGATTCATACCTAGACCTACAAAAGATCTTCGAAACCTTTGACGGTGCTATGCTTGTTTCGGCCGTGATAGGACTATTGGAAGAGTCTACTGGTACATTGTATTTTATCAATTTAGAACATCCTTGGGTCATCTTATATAGAGATGGGAAGGCAAAATTCATCGAAGAAGACGTCTATTACTATAAATTAGGTGTGATGGAAGTTCCAACCAATCGATTTATATCGATCTACCAAATGAAACAAGGTGATAAAATCTTTTGTGGTTCTGATGGAAAGGATGATTTAGTAATCTCTGAATCTGGGAAATTTCGAGATATCAATGAAAATCAAAATCTAATTCTGGATGCAATCGAAGAATCGAATGGTAATATATCTTCTTTAACAAAAGTTTTACAATCCAAAGGGAAATATTCAGATGATTTAAGTATCATTTCTCTCGAATATAATTTAAAATCAAATTCAAGAGCTGGAAAAAATTGGGAAGAAGCAAAACAATGGATCAAAGAAAAACAGTTCAGTAAAGCTTTGGATGTTTTACTTTCTTATCACTCTGCTTTAGATATTTCGGTACAAGAATTAAAATACATATCACGTTTGTATGAAAAAGAGGGCGTTTTGTTAAAAGCTATGGAATACGCTAGTTTGGCTTTAGAAAATTTCCCTTCAGATTCAAGTTGGATGTTCCATACTTCTGTGTTATACAAACGGCTCTATTCCATTTATAAATCTCCCTCTTTTTTGGAAGAATCACAGGAACTTAGCGAACGTGTGAGACTTAGGCAACCCAATAATATCCGAAACTTGATCCATCTTGCAGATGTTTGTCGATTATTGGGTGATAAGGATAGGGCTCAATATTTGGTGCAACAATTGAAGCAGACAAATCCAGAACACAAAAAAATCCAAGAGCTCATTGCTCTTTTGTAGAGATTTCTATTTTTGGAATAGGATGATGCGATCCAAAATCTCCAAAGATTGGAATTCAAAAAAACTTTTGATCCAATCAAATGTATTTTTTGTATAAAAGAAAGTATGTGTTTGGTCGTTTTTGTAATACCAGTTTTCAAATACAATGGAATCGTCGTATGGATGGGTGAGGATGTACAACCTACCTTTCGGTTTTAAGAGTGAGTGTAGTTTTTGGAATTCTTTTTTTGGATCGTGGAAATGTTCAACCACTTCCGTTAAAATGATATAATCGTATGACCGACTCAAATTTTCTTCATTTGGGTGGAAGTAAGGATCATACAAACAAATCTCATATCCACTTTGTTTTAATAGATATGCAACGACAGGACCTGGCCCTGCGCCAAAATCCATTCCACTATCTTCTGGTGTTTGGAATTGAATTACCTTTTCCACAATTGGTTTTAAAAAGTTTTGGTAATTGGTATCCAGAATATCATTGTTATGTTCTAAGTATCTTTTTTTCTCTTCTTCGTTTGTCGGGCGATACTCAAAGTCCATAAATATAGCAAAACAATTTGTGCACCTTGAATAGGAGCGGAATTTATTTTGATGAAATGGATTGGAGGTCGCTTCACAGAGTGGGCAATTCATAGGAAACTCTTACAAATTTCCTATGATTTACAAATGGATCAATGAATATTCGGTGAGATTCAGAGTTGAAAACAATCAATACTCATCCGAATGATTCTTCTTGATCGAGGTTTCGCTTAAGGGTTTACCTTTTGCATGAAGTCTGATTTTGGGCAATAACGTGTGATATCAAAACTTCTTAAGATTGTATCCGAGGCAAAATAAGGATTTGGTTTTCCAGTTGATACTAGGGTATGAGTCGTTGTATTTTTAACGCTATCGTAATCTGTACAAACAGCCGTAGCCATGGCAGATTGTAATGTCAACTTACTTGTGATCGGAGTTTTGGCAGTATACGTGTGTTGGTAACTTCCTTTTTTAAAAGTGGTATAAAACTTTGATTGTACTTCAAAATTTCCAGGTAAAAATAGGAACGGTGCCGATTTGATATCATATTGATTCCCGTCGCCATCCTTTACTAGAACGCCTGTTACATATGCATTGAATACAATCAATCCTTTGGTGTTCTTCAGTTTTGCACGATCGGATTCAAATTGTTTATAGGTAGCCGTATCCGTTTTTTCTTTATATTTTTCGTTTACATCAAGTTTGATGTTTTCTTCCGGCCATTTGTAAACAAATAGTGCATCATTTGAATGGTCGATTAAAAACAAAATAGGAGAAAATAGGAATGTTAATAAATTCAAATATGCAAACTTATTGAATTTTTTTTCAACAACAAAGGACTTTGGTTCAAACCCATTTTTTTCAACTCGATAATTGAATTTTTTATCAGTTTTTACTGGATACTCGATTTGGTGAAAAGTTTCACTTACCTTTTCTTCATCTAGATAAATACTCGATTCTAACTGGTCTGCATACACTTGAATGGGTCTATGTGTTGTCGTTTTGAACATCGTGGCACAACCTATTGTCAGTAAGGTTGTGGTGAATAATGCTAGTTTAGCGGTTCTTGCAAATAATTGGTTCATTTTGATAGATCGAACAACGATCAATATAATTGGCAACGCGATTTTTCATTTTTATCTCGTCGTCAGAGATAATGTATTTTTGTTTTTTCCGCAATGGACAAGCGGTTCTTTGTGAGAGCCCAAATCGCAAAAAAACCATTCTATTTTTTCAGTTTTGTTTCCGACAATGGTAGTAATAGAGAAATCGGAACGCCCATGCAAAATATAGATTATTCCAGAAAGCTTAGATCAGGCCGTCCCTTAGAAGGGGAGATTCCCTCCTATTCTTCCTTTTCCCAATCCCCATCTTCTCTAACTAGCGGAACCAAACCAAAATCGGCATTCATCCTCCTCATTGGGGGAATTTTACTCTTCACATCAGGAATGGTGGTTGGGATCCAATTGGGCCAAAAAGAGAGTAAATTCAAAGAAAAAGCGGAAACATCCTTTTCTAATGTGGGAACCAAGTCACAATCCCAGCCGAAACTTTCGGAACGAGACCAAGAATCCTATCAAACCGACCCAAACGAAAGATTGGGATCTGACGAGAGTGCCCGTTCTCCTTTCCCTGCCACACTCATGTTCCCACCGAAGAATGACCAAATCAATTATATGGTGCAAATTGGTGATTTTAGTCCGGAGGAAGCCGTATCCATCGGAAAACAATTGATAGGTTCACAGCCAAATCTCCGTGGTCGGATCTTTCGAACTTCGACTGGAAAATTATTTGCAGGCTATTTTTACCGTTTGGAGGACGCGAAAGAAGTTTTGGAAGCGGTGAAAGGGAAACTCCCTCAATTGACTGGTGCAGAAGTAAAAACCATTCGATTCTGAACTATTTTTCCCAACTTCCTTGACATTGCCCAAATTTGAGGTATACTCAAGCATAAGAGTATTTACGGAAGTTATTATACTTACTTGGCTACAAAAAAACTAAACGAAAAAACTAAAGAGCCTAAATTCAAGGTTGGGGACTACGTTGTATACCCGATCCATGGAGTAGGTGAAGTCACAGAAGTTGCAAAAAAGCTGATTCTGGGTAAGAAGAAAGACTGTTACAGTTTGGAAATTCAAGGTTCCAAAATGAAGGTCTCTATCCCAGTTGATCGTGCAATGGATGTGGGTATCCGATCGATCATTGATAAAAAAGAGATCAAAAAAGTTCTCACTCTCCTAAAAAAGGATGAGGTCGACACGGAAGAGGACTGGAAGGTCCGTTACCAGAACAATATGAACAAGATCAAGTCTGGTTCTATTTTCGAAGTGGCTGATGTTTGCCGTAATCTTTACAGACGTGCCTATGGCAAAGAACTCTCCATTATGGAGAGAAAGCTCTATGAGAGCGCCTATAATTTAGTAAAGATGGAAATTGCACTAAGCAAGGGTGTACCCCAAGAAGAAGCCGGAAATATTGTTTCCGATGTTTTAGCAGCTTCAGTGCAAGGGATAGCACCACCACCACCTCCAAAAGAATTGGATGATGATTTAGATTTAGAATAAACTTCCGTTTTTGCTCAAACTCTTTTATAAGGATTGAGTTATGAAACATTTACTTTCAGCCATTGGGACGCTCCTCGTCTCTTCGGTATCGTTTTTCTTTATACATTCGGAATCGCAAAACATCGTTTTAGCGGGAACCCTTGCTGGCGTTGTATTGCTTTATTCTTTGGTGTTGATTCTCGGCGAGAGAAAACTATTTCCAGAAATCAAAGCAGATGTCGTATTCTGTGCAAGTATTGGCGCACTATTGGGTTTGTCGATTGCCGCATTCCCTATGAGTTTGCTCAGTGATTATGGTTACAAATCAGTAGCGATTTTGGTTGCAGTTCTTTTTTTCCTAACAGGGATCAAAGCAGGTGTGTCCTTTTCCAAAAAACCGGGCCTCTCTATCTTTGGTGGTGGAAACTCCGCTCCGGGATCTGCTTTCTCCATACCTGGACTTGAAGGTGGAAATTCCCATATCAGAGATAAAATCCTTGATACATCGGTTGTGATCGATGGTCGGATTTTGGACATTGCTGACACTCATTTCTTAGATGGCCCTCTCATTCTGCCTAACTTCGTATTACGAGAAATCCAATTGATTTCTGATTCCTCAGATCCAATCAAACGGGCACGTGGTCGTCGTGGACTTGAGATGTTGAACAAACTCCAAAGAAAAGGTTCCATCGAAGTCAAAATCACTTATACTGATTATTCGGATACTAGAGAAGTGGATGCAAAACTTGTCAAACTCGCTCGAGACACTGGTGGGGCTGTTGTTACCAATGACTTCAACCTAAACAAAGTGGCCGAGTTACAAGGTGTTCGCGTTCTCAATTTGAACAATCTTGCCAATGCATTAAAACCAGTCGTTCTTCCAGGGGAAGAGTTCCAAATTTCCGTCATCAAAGAAGGAAAGGACGAAAACCAAGGGATTGGTTATCTAGAAGATGGAACGATGGTTGTGATCGAAAATGGTGGTCATTTGGTGGGAAAGGATGTACGAGTTGTCGTTACAAGTATCATCCAAACAGCAGCCGGTAAAATGATTTTTACAAAAGTACAAAACGGTAATAATAACTACAACAAATCGTAATCCTTCTGTTGTAGTCTAACGGATATGAAACTAGCTCGTTTTTTAATTTCACGCGAAGGGTTCATATCCGTTATTTGTTATACGGTCACTGCCGTATTTTCCTTCCTTTCCTTTTCTCCTATCAACCTACCATTTTTCATTTGGGTTGCTCCCTTTGGTCTTTTTGTCATTGAAAAAAGAAATCGTGGGCAATGGAAAAAACTCATTTACCATGGGTTTGGATTTGCCATTTTATTTTATCTAGTTTCCTTCCATTGGATTTACCACATGACAACTGTTTTTGGTGGATTCGAATGGTATTTGGCGGTTCCTATTTTTATGGGATCGGCAATTTTATTAAACTTTAAATTCCCTGTATACCTTCTCTTATTTTCATTTTTGGCAACGAGAGTCAGAAGATTTTTCCCACTCATCGCTTCCTTTGCAATCCTGTTTGCTGAATTTTTTACTCCCCAAGTTTTCCCTTGGTATTTTGGAAACGTAGTCGCTGAAAATCAGATTTTGGCTCAAAACGCGGAATACCTGAGTGCTTATGGATTGTCTGCATTCTTATTTTTTGTTTCCTACTTTCTCTTTTATTTACGTAAACCAAAACAAGTATTCGGTTTGGTTCGGTCATTTTTACCAAAACATAAAACGATCACCCAAAAAGTTTTGATTGGGAGTGTTTCCTTTGTATTGGTTTTGGTAGCTTTTTTTGGGAATGGGTATTATCTCTTCCAAAAATGGGAAAATGTAAAACCAATTGCCGAACGTGACATTCTCATCATCCAACCAAATGCTCCCTTAGAATTCCGTGATGGTAGGAACCCTGCGGAAGAAATTCGGAATTTGATGACTCGAATCGATCGAATGGTGGAAACAGAGTTAAAAGACAATCCAGCTGATTTGGTTGTCTTACCAGAATCGGGAGTTCCATTTTTCACAACGCACGATTCGGAAGTCACTCGTGCCATTCGAATCTATTGGCACCAATTTGAATCACTCATGGCCATCATCAGTTTGCGCCACGGAACCAATTTGTTCTATAATGAATTGGATGCTGATATCCCTGCGGACAAACAGTCCAGTCGTATCATACGGAATGACATCCGCACCTACAATTCTTCTGTTCTGATGAATGCAAATGGGGAACGAAGGAATAGTTACCAAAAGGTTTTTTTACTGATTTTTGGTGAATACATGCCATTTGAATGGATGTACGCTCTCTCTGGGCAAACAGGGCAATTTGCAGCTGGGACAAAATTAGATCTCATTCCTTATTATGAACGGAGAAAAACACAGACGACTGTCAAAAAAGACTTACATTGGGAAGATACTTTTTCCATGAGTCCTAGCTCCGTTCGAGAACATTACAAAGGGAACCAAATTGAAGTAAAGAAGATCGGAAGTTTTTTACCTCTGATTTGTTATGAAGTGATTATTTCAGAATTCGTGCGTAAGTTCCAAGGGGACCCTGATTTTATCGTGAATGTAACAAACGATAAATGGTATGGAAATTCAGTGGAATCCTACCAACACCATACATTGGGAAGATTACGGTCGATCGAATTTCGCAAGTGGATGGTTCGATCCACAAATTCTGGAACCTCTGTATTCACTGATCATTTAGGTAGAAATATTGATAATGAATTTACTCCTATCGAAAGCACCGCAACCATTCGAAAAAAAGTTTCGGTAATCCCTGGAGAAATGACGTTTTATCGATTGTATGGAAATTTGTTATCTTATCTATTTATGGGAATTGTTGGAATCGTGTTTTTGATTTATGTTAAAAGGAATCCGTAACACTTTTTTTGAGAACCGTTTTTATATAGCATTTTATATTTCTGTTGTTTCCCACATAACTTTTATTATATATTCTTTTAATCATTCCGATTCTATTTATCAAAAAACACTTTGTGGACCTCCATGGATTTATGTGATTGAGGAAGAAAAACAACTATCCTTTGAAATGAGTTTAGGGAAAAACTTTGGTGAATCAGGCTCTTCCGATCCAAGTGAGGAATCGAATGAAAACAAAGAAGAGGGTGAAGGGGAAGGTAAGGAAGGGTTCTCGAAAGGAAAATACAAAGGTAGCCAGTGGGAGGATTTGGTTCAAAATTTAGAAGGAACTTCCAATTTAAGAAAACAATTTCGTAACGACTATGATCAAATCAATGAAAATTCCGGTGTTGCCGATTCCTATATCAAAAGGCATCGAGATTTTGAAGACATCATCGTTAAAGATGTTCTCCCTACACTAAAAAACATACGTGACCCATTTAAAGTCGATATAGATTCTGCAGAAGACAATTTATACCTACATAAAGAACGAAATCGAATCATAGAAGAGTTTCGGAAAGGGGAAGAATCGACTTCACCCATCACGATGAAGTTATCCAAAGAAGGAGATCTTCCACCTAAGTCTCCTTTAACGATGCCAAAAGAAGATCGTACTAAGTATTTAGATCGGACATTAAAGCAGAAAAAAGAAAAACAATTGGATGAGTTTATCTCACGGTTTATGGGTTACGATCCCAATAAAGGTGATCTGAATTTATTTGTTAGAGATTTGTATTATGAAAACTTACAAAGATTAGCCTATCCATTCAGTAATGATATGAGTTATTTTGCTATTGATTACTTTCAGGAGAATTTAAACAAAGAAGATTTCCTAAGGCAAATGATGGCAGCATTGTCGGCTCAGTTGGGTACGAACACTGGAACTGAAATTTTATTTACGATAGAAAACATTTATTACATCCAAGGAAAAGCTTTAGAACAATACTTTCGAGTGAGAGACTATCTTAAAAATAGTACACCTGACCAAAGGCAAACACTTAGGTATGAGACATTACGCCAAGTTGAGTTAAAATACAAAAAACTTCTGCAAGATAAAAAGATATTCAATGGAATGGATGCAGAAGATGCGTATGTGAAAAAAAGAATCGATATCCTTGATACACTGATCAAAAACACTCCTAAACATTATCGAGCAAAAGATGGGATCTTTGAGAAGGCGAAAATCCTTTGGGAGCATGGGCAATGGAAACAAGATTCCAAATTACAGTCAGATGCTTTAAAACTCTGGTACCAGATTCCAAAAATTCCAAACAATGGGGACTTTTTAAACAAAGAAGCGTTTGAGACCATCCAACTTTTGTTACGTGAAATGGGAGATCCGAACGAGGCGACAGTTTTGCCATCACAAACCAAGAATCAAATTGAATACACTCTTCGGATGAGAAATGAAGAAGCGATGAGCAAAAAAAAATTAAGAGAAGACCGATTGCTTTGGCCTAAAAGCAAATAATTTGGAATTGTTTTTTAGCGAACAAAAAGGAACGTTTTGTCGTTTGGATCCTAGGTTTTGATATTTTCTAATCCATTTTCATGGAATTCAGTCGCCCATTTGTCATGGAAAGGAGTTTCTTTTTCAATCCGTTCTTCAATGGCCATCTGGGAAATCGCAGTTTCGCCGAAGTGGCGGAGAAAATCGCGGTGAGCCAATCGTTCAATGAGAGCTTGCCAAAATACTTCGTCTTCGTAGTCTTCCAAAATGTCCACAAGGCCACTTTCTTCTTCAAACTCACGAGTGAGATAGGGTTCTCCATTGTTTTGGTCGATTTGAACAATATTGCCAAGGCCTGCATGTTCTGCTTGGGAAAACACATGGCGGACAACATCTGCATACCGAGAATCGGAATCTGGTTCGTCTTCAGACCTGTCTTTGGCTTGTAATGTGGAAATGACCCAGTCTCCCATATAGACTAATTTGAGAAGGGTTTCGTATTGTTCTAAGGAGAGTTCCATTTCCATTTAGGATCAGGTTCAGCCATGAGGTTGGGAAGAAAAGAGTTTTTTTAAAGGGAATTCCAAGAGAAAGTCAAGGAAATCTTGGTGAATCCTCAATCTTCTAGTAGGATTTCTTTGTTTCGGAGAGGTCTATATTTGTCTCGTACAATGGCAGTTATATCATCGATGGCAATGAGCACTTCTTGGTTGGGATCATTGTTTTCATATGGTAAATAAAAAAATCCTAAAATACGAATGGAGCTTTTTTGTAAAAAAACTCGATCGTTTTGGTCAAAATTTTTGGAAATGGATACGGTGATTGTTTTCCATCCACGATAATTAAGCGATGTGAGGTTGAGTTGTTTCACTTCTGCATCTTGTGTTTCGATGATGAGTGTTAGGTTCCCGCTAGATCTAGAGGAATAAATGGGGATTGAAATTTCTTTGATGAAAGCATTCACTTCAATGGGCTTCGGAAAGTATAAGGAAAACGGCAAATTTGCATCTTTTGGGATACGTATCACGAGGGCTTGTTTGGAACCGGGGATGGGTGCTGTAAAATTAGTGGAGAGGGAGATTTCAGGAAGTTTTGTTCCTTTTTCTAGTTTTGTGCGCAAATTCTCGGCATTAAAATTCGAAAGTTCAAAATTTTCGAGTAAGATTTCTCTCCAAATGCCACTCTCACCTAAGATATGTGATTCCCATTGGCAAAATAGAAAAAGTATCAGGATTATCGTATTTCTTAAAGCAATCATGTTGACAATATTTCCTTAGAAAGAGGATATATATGTTTTATCTGTAAAAAGGAGACACATACAAATGCAGGCGCACAAATACCTTTTGGCCATCTTAACAATTTTTTTCGCAGGCCAAATCACAGCACAGGTTGCTGACCCTAAAGCCACTACTTCCACAAAAGACCAGGCGATTCAAAAAACGGAATCTACCTCTACTCAAGCCAAAGACGGTGTTGATAAAGCTGAGACAACTGTAAAAGACATTTTGGGAGACAAAAAAGAAGCTGGGGCTTCTACAACTGATGCACCCGCTCTTTTCATCACAAGCAAAACTTCCTTTTCCTTAGATGCAAAAGATGATTCCTCTATGATTGATTTCATTGAATGGAAACCAAAAAACGGTGAGTATCGAAGATTCACTCAACCAATCCGTATTTCCGAAGAAGGACTCACAGAAATTTACTATCGTTCCGTTGATAAAGCTGGTAACTCTGAAACTCCTAAAATCCTTGTTGTGAATGTAGACAATACTGCTCCACGAGTGAGCCTTGTTCCACAAGAACAACTCTTTGTTTTAGATGGAGTACCATTCGCATCGAAAAACAACACTTATACGATTGTAGCGGAAGACCGCCAAACAGGTGTTGAAAAAGTACAATTTAGCATCAACCAAGAAGCTGCTAAATCTTATGCTGATCCCATCAAATTAGAAAATGGTGGAGCTAACGTAATTAAATACTCTGCAACTGATAAATCTGGAAACTCTTCTCCAGAATCATCTATGATCATCACAGTTGACGATGTAAAACCTACAATTGAAATCGTTCCTTCTTATCCTTTAGTGGATATCAATGGAAAAAATTTCCAAAGAAAAGGCAACGTATTTTATGTGAATGCAACTGACAAAGAATCTGGTGTGAAAAAAATCTTAGTCAAAATTGACGAAGAAGAATTCAAACCATATGTAGAAGCAATTGCAATTGAAACACAAGGTGACCATGTGATCAAAGCAATGGCTGTTGACAATGTTGGGAACCAATCCGATGTCGTGGAAGTGAAACTCAGTGTTGACCTGACTCCTCCTACATCTACCATTCAAAAATCAACAGAAGAACCAAAAGTAGAAGCAGCTCCGGCACCACAACCTTCTACTCCTGCTAAATAAGATTTTAAAAAAGTAAGACCAATCTCTTACTTCAAAAACCCCTTTCATTATGAGAGGGGTTTTTTTTTCACTTCTGACATTTTTATTTCCCAAGTATTGTATTCATTGTGGAAGGAATGATTTCTTTTCAGAACTCTTAGGACTTTGTAAACCCTGCACAAAATTAGAATCCATGGGGAAACATAGAAGGAATGGTCCCGTACCAATTCCCAAACCCAAGGATCGTTTCCTATTCTACGAGGATTCCTATTCGTTTCAGATCCGAAATGATTGGTTAAAAGAACTTTTCCTTTCGTTGAAATTTCAAAATGAAAAACAAATCGCGAGGTTCTTTTGCATCGGATGGAAGCGCCTACCCAAACTGTGGAAGGAAGATCCACCTGATTTTTTTTCGCTCGTTCCCTCCAAGGCCAAATCTGGCCCTAGGCCTTATCATGCTGCCTGGTATTTGCGAAATAAACTCATCCAATGCCAGAATCTAAGGGAAGATACGAGTCTCCGTAAGATTTCGAAGGACAAACAGTCAGAGAAACCATTTGAAGACCGATTTTTTCATGCAAAAAAGGCATTTGAATTCATAAAAAGTGATAGAATCATAGAAGGACTTCATGTTCTACTCGTAGATGATATATTTACGACAGGGGCTTCCTTGAACGAAATCGCTCGGTTATACAAACTGAGAGGTGCTAGGAAGGTGACTTGCGTAGTTTTCATGTTAAGTGGGGTGATTGAATCGAATGGATGTTCAAGTCAAGGATGACATAAGGATTATCAAATTTTCGGGTGCCATATTAAAAGTGGATTCCGATGAAATTGAAAAAGAACTATCGAAACTCACCCAAGGTTCCGTTAAAAAAATCATTTTAGACTTAACCAAAGTGCATCATATATGTTCCACTGCGCTCGGGATTTTTGTTGCCACCAAACGTAAGTTAAAGCCTATGAATGGCGACATCAAAGTGATAGTTGTGGATGAAGATTTGATTCAATTGTTTGAGATTACTATGCTTGATAAAGTATTCGAAATTTTTCCAGACCTTGCTTCCGCAATGGAAGGATTCCAACTCGACGAGGAAGATTCACACTGACAAAAAAAACATTAGCATTTGCATCTGGCAGTGACCATAAAACGAAAGAAATGCAAATGTTACTCTCACCCTTCGGGTATGAAATTGTCACACCCAAAATTCTCGGAATTCCATTTTCTCCAGAAGAAACAGAATCCACATTTGTTGGAAATTCTTTTATCAAATCCAAAGAACTCTTTCGCCTAACAGGTTTTCCTTCGTTTGCAGATGATTCGGGGATCTCTGTGGATGCATTGGGTGGTGAACCTGGAGTCCTATCGGCAAGGTTTGGTGGGCCAGGGTTATCAGATAAAGATAGGGCATTGTATTTGCTAAATAAACTAGGAACCAATCATAATCGAAAGGCTCATTACTCTTGTGTGGTCAGTTTTGTGGATGCGAACCATCAAGTTTCATTTGAAGGAAAAGTAGAAGGCCTCATTGCATCTGATTACGATGAATTGGGAAAATTTGGTTTTGGATATGATCCTATTTTTTATTACCCAGAGTTTGGGAAACGTTTTTCAGAAGTACCTGAAGGAGAGAAAAACAAAGTCTCTCATAGAAAAAAAGCGATGGAACTATTTTTGGAATGGTTTCAAACTATCCAATAACGAATGTTACTCTAAAATTCCAATTGATTTTGGGAGCGATTACACTAGATCGGCATTGTACGAATAAAATCAGACATTGGAATAGATGACAAAACCAGGTTCCGAAGTAATGGCAAATGTAGTTTCTAATTTGAATCGATTTTCTTGGATCCTATATACATTCCTTTGTTTTTCCCCTATGCTCTTTGCCAATGCTTTCGGATTAGAAGCGCAAGTGTTGTGTATCGGTGGGGAATGTGCGAATATCCCTACCGAATACCAGGTATTAGGAAATTTTGCAGGGCCTGCACTCGATCGTATATATACAAATGGGTTTTTACGTTCCATGGGAGAGAATGCAGTCTTACAAAATCTCAATTCCAACCAATCGGGTGGACAAAATATAACTTCCTATCGATTGGGACTCGGTTATACGATATCGAGAGGTCAATCAAAAGCCCGAGATTTTTATTATGAAAATTCGGAACTTCGTAATTTACCAAAACAAGGTGTCGCTGCCTCACCATCGATCAACTTCACAACCAATTTAGGGGAATGGATTTCTCATGGATACGCGAAACGTTGGAATCTCACCACACATTTTTTCCCTTACGAGTTTAGTGAGGCTAACATACCGTTTGTGAAAATTCGTAATACAGAAGTTAGGGGAAAAATTCAGAATTATGGAGTTTTGTTTCGTTATTTTCCAGAATCTTCTGGTTTTTCCTATGGAATTGGATTTTTCCAAACCAACCAAGATCTGTATTTAAGTTCGTATGACAGAAGGCCAACACAATTTCGAATCGATGGTGATAAACGAAGGTGGCTCGGAGTGAATGATTTGTTTTATCAGTCGAGAATTTCGTCCTTTTCTTTTGATGTAAAATACAATTGGACCATTGGATTTTTATCGATCGTACCTGGAATTGGTTGTGTATACAATCATGGGTTTACCTCACTCCAAGTGAGCCGGTATTCTCTTATCTCGACTAGGGCCAATCCAGATGACTTCAGTTCGGACCCAAGCGTACTGGGAATCAGACTGAACACAAGATATGACCATGTGTCAAGTTTTGGTTATGGCAGTTTGGGATTTCGATTAGGGCAGGGGAATTTTAGTGTGACAACGGAACTGATGGCAGGGAGAGAGATGCAATCCGCGAATCTCTCCCTGAATTATCAATTTTAAGTCGAAAGAATCGCTCCTCCAGTGAGCCGTTTGTAAAAATCACTTCCTTCTCGTTCCAAAAATTCTTCGTAATTCCCTTTGAAGTCATTGATTCCTTCTGGAGTCACTTCAATGATCCGTGTACAAAGTGAGGAAATAAACTCCCTATCGTGCGAAACAAGGATCACAGTTCCATCAAACAATGATAAAGCGTAGTTTAATGCCTCAATGGTTTCTAAGTCTAAGTGGTTTGTAGGTTCATCGAGTGCAATGACATTGTCGCAAGCAAGGATCATTTTTCCAATGATCATCCTTGATTTTTCGCCTCCAGACAAAACCGTAGTGGATTTGTTTGCCATGTCTCCTGAAAATAACATCCTTCCTAAGATGGCACGAATTTCTTGTACTTCTGTTCCTTGCGGTGAGTTTCGGAGTAACCATTCCACAAGTGTGTCAGCATCAGGTTCCATCGCCTCACGGTGGTCTTGTGGAAAAAAGGAAGTTTCGACTGAATCTCCCCATTTCACTTGTCCTGAATCCGGTTCTAATTTTTTTAATAACATTTTGAGAAGAGTCGTTTTTCCTACACCGTTTGTACCCACAATTCCCACTTTTTCCCCTTTGGTGATGGAGATACTAAAGTCTTTGATGACGGGCTTTCCATCATAAGACTTGGAGACATTGATGGCTTCAAATACATCCTTTCCCAAAACTCGTTTTGCCTTAAAACGAATGTAAGGTGCAACACGGGAGGAAGGTTTCACATCCACCATATCAGCTTTGATTTTTTCGATCATCTTTTGACGAGAGGTCGCCTGTTTGGATTTACTTGCATTGGCGGAGAACCTTGAAACAAACTCTTGTAAGTCGGCAATTTTTTCTTTTGCACGTTTGCTATCACTCATAAGTTGTTCGCGTGACTGCTCTGCGGCGATCATAAAATCGTCGTAATTTCCTGGGAAAACTCGGATGGTATTATAATCTAAGTCGGCAATATGGGTTGCCACGGAATTGATAAAGTGACGGTCGTGGGAGATGACAATCACCACACCTTCATAATTCGTGAGAAGTTCCTCGAGCCAGTGGATGGTTTTGATATCCAAGTGGTTTGTTGGTTCGTCAAGGAGAAGGACATCTGGTTTTAAAAAGAGAACTTGGGCAAGGAGAACCCGTAATTTGAATCCACCAGTTAAAAAATTAAGTGGGCGGCTGTGCGCAGTGGTTGGGATTCCGAGTCCTTCCAAAAGCTCTCCAGCAACCGATTCGGCCTCGTAGCCTCCCATATCGGCAAATAGCTCCTCAATTTCGGAAATACGGATCCCTTCTTCGTCCGTCATGTCTTCTTTGGCATAAATGGCATCCCGTTCTGCCATGAGGCTCCAAAGTTCTGGATTCCCCCGTAAAACAGTCCCTAAAACGGTCTCATTTTCGTATTCATAGTGGTCCTGCTTCAAATACCCCACCTTGATGTCCTTGTCGAGGACTACGGAGCCCGCAGATGGCTGTAAAATGCCCGCGAGGACCTTCATAAAGGTCGATTTCCCCGAACCATTGGCTCCAATCAGCCCATAACGGCACTCCGGTTTGAACTTGATGGAGACGTTTTCGAAAAGGGGTTTTTTCCCGAAGGAGACTGTAATGCCGCTAGCTTGGATCATAGGTCAATTTTCTAAGGGAATCGGAGGTTTCAACCGACATTTCGTATGGTATGGCACGGATTCTTCTCATCATTCTCTTCCTTTTTGGGAGCGGGCTCACGAGTTCGCAAAGCATTAAAAATGGAATCCAGGTTTTGGAGGGGGACCTTATCAATACCGGCCATCTTCTGCGGACCGAGAAACAAGTATTCCGCATTTCGAATACGATTTTGCAAGAAGAACTCGCTTATTTGAGTGGGAAAAAGGTACGGATGTTATGCGATGTGCAAGGGGAAGTCTGTTCTCCCATCCGTTATGAAATGGAACCCTTCGAAACAGGAAAAACTCCTGATTGGACCTTAAAAAAAATACCACGGTATGTGACTCAAGGTCTCTTTTCCTTTAATCCCCAATGTACCCCGGATGGAAAGGTTTTGTTTTGGACAGCCCTTGTCCGCGAAGGGGGAAGATCCACACAAAAAGTTTGGGCTTCTAAAAGGGACCAATACGGATTTTGGATGGCAGGGGAACAATTGCCTTCACCATTAAACAATCGTTATCCCTCGGCAGTGATTTCTGCCTTACCTGGTGGGAATGAACTTTTTGTTTTTGGTAATTTTGGAGAAGAGGAACTACTCGACCAATTGAAACGAGAGATGACGCAGAAGTCTCAAATTGCCACAAGAGAAGCGGCCAATGCCAAAGAGTTCCATATTGTTCTCACAAAATTAGAAAACGAGTATAAAGAACGATCGGAAAAAATCCAAAACCGAGCACCACTTTACAAAACACGTAAAACTGAAACTGGTTG
This sequence comes from Leptospira biflexa serovar Patoc strain 'Patoc 1 (Paris)', assembly GCF_000017685.1. Taxonomy (NCBI): domain Bacteria; kingdom Pseudomonadati; phylum Spirochaetota; class Leptospiria; order Leptospirales; family Leptospiraceae; genus Leptospira; species Leptospira biflexa. The sequence continues at coordinate 2,761,173 of NC_010602.1, read as the reverse complement.
GACGTTACCAAGTCCCATTCCATTCCCTACTTTTTATAATTGGTACAAAAAGGCAGACAATCCCAACCAACAAGTATTTGGTGGTTCTGCCTTGTCTTCGAGTGGACGAACACTCATTTATTCAGCGCAACAGAAGAAAAATTTTGGTAAATTGGATTTATACGCCAGCATTCAAAATGAATCTGGAATCTTTGAAGAAGGGATCAATTTAGGTAGCACTCTAAACACCGGAGAAGAGGAGATGGCTCCTTTCCTTGGACCCGATGATCGAACTTTGTATTTTTCATCTTCCGGAAGGAAAGAAGGGATATCAATATTCATTTCGAGAAGGAATGGAGATTCCTGGACTATGTGGTCTGAACCACAAGAGTTGTCACCTAACCTAAGGGGTGTTAACTTTTTTAGTATTCCTGCTGTTGGCAATTGGGCTTATGTATCGAGAGATGGGGAACTTTTTATGGCGGCCATCCCCCATCATTTCCAACCAGATCCCGTGGTTGTGATCAAAGGCAAAGTTGTAGATGAAGAGGGGAAGGCACTTTCAGCCTTTGTGCAATACGAATCTCTCTTAAAGAAAAAAACAATAGGATCCACCATCAGTGATCCAAACACAGGTGAGTTTAGCATCATATTACCCTACGAAGAAAATTATGGATTTTATGGGGAAAAAGAAGGTTACCTTCCAGTTTCACAAAACTTAAATTTGGTGGGTAAAGAAAAGGAAGAGAAAGAAAAAACAGTTCTCCTCGTTTTACCGAAATTGAAAAAAGGAAACCAAATTGTGATGAACAATTTGTTTTTTGCCTTCCGTTCGTCTGAGTTTGCCAAAGAATCCGAACCAGAACTAGACAGATTGGCAGGAATTTTGAAAAAAACGACCAATTTAAAGGTACTCATCGAAGGGCATACAGACAATGTTGGTACAAAGTCCGCCAACCAAAAGTTATCCTTGGAACGTGCAAATTCAGTTGCCTTTTATTTGAAGTCTAAACATAAAATAGAGGATTCGAGGATTTCTGTTGTGGGGCTTGGTCCATCGAACCCCATTGCTGAGAATGGATCGGAAGAAGGCCGTGCCGTCAACCGTCGGGTAGTTTTTAAAATTTTGGAAGAGTAATACAGTGGATATCAAAAATATCAATATACCCAAAGTCAATGTAGACACCCAAAAAATGATGGGGGCAGTGGATGGCCTCGTGGACAAAATCCCCCCACAAGTCCAAGACCTACTCAAAAAAATCGCCATCGCTCTCTTTGTATTTTTTCTCATCATGGCAATTTACATTGGTTGGTCCAATGGTTGGGAAAATGCAAAACCACAAGGCCAACAATTAGCGCAAGACACTAGAAGTTTGTTCATCATGGAAATTGAAAGGGACTACAATCGCAAACGAAAGGATGTGCGAATGTCTGACCCGGAAGACTTAAAATATGAATCCAACCGTAAGATGCAGTTTGATTTCATAAGCGAACGAGAATCAAACGGTTATACTCATGATACGATCCCTGAAGAACAAGATTTTTTAGGAAAAGAATATGATTTTCGCAATCGTAAAGCAGAAGATACATCTGTTCCTCCCATTTACACGCCGTCAGGTGATGGCCTGATTCCCGCACCCATCGATGTATTACCAGTCGCACCGAAAGATAATACGGAATCTTCCAATGACTCCGATACAGAACTTCGTATGCAAAAGATGTTATCTCGAGTTGCTGATTTGGAAAAAAAAGTGAAGGAAAAAAACGAAGAGAAGAATTTAGAAACTTTGAAACTCCCAAAACCTTCTGAAACGAAAGAAGGATTAGGAAAACCTAGAAGTTTAGAACGGATTCCGAAAGAATTACGATGAATTTTGGTTTTTTAAAATCGCATTTGTATTCCAAATTTTGGGATCCAATCTTCTTTGCATTCACTCTGCTTTTCATCAGTTTGGTATCAGGAGTTCATGCTGAGAGTAAAGAAATCTTTTTACCCTTCCCGGAAACTTGGAACGAATCCATTCCAAAAGAATCCGACAAGTTAGATCCATCCAAACCAACAAATGGAGATATGAAAGATACAAAAGTGGAAACGTTAACGGTTTCAGAGCCTCCACCAAAGACGGATCTAAACCTCACAAGTTCCAAAACAGACTCCAAAAAGAAAAAAAAGAAAGAAGTCATCGATCCTTCAAAAGCCTCCTATCAAAAAGGAAAAGCATACCTTTCCCGAGACCAAAAAAAATCCGCAGAACAAGAGTTTGCTGATTCATATGGAAAAGAAGGGGAAGTGGCAAAATTTTCTCGAGTGGAAAATACCAATTTATTTGGACTAGATGGAAAGGAAAAAGAGTCTTCTGGTTTGGTGGAGAAACAGGAAGACCCCGATTTAAAAATAAAGTCACAATTTGAATTGGCAAGATCCCTTGATCGAATTGGTAATCCTGAATCAGAAGAAAAAGCATACAAAGAGTATCTAAAACTTGTTACAGAATTTCCCAAACACCCCGAACTGACACCGAGAGCCAATTATGCAATGGCGGTTCTTCTGATTCGCAAAAAAGAATACCGGTCGGCAGCTCACCAACTTGTCCAAGTGATCAAAAATTTTAAAGAGTCGGAAGAGTTTTTACCTGCGCATTATTATTTAGGAAAGATTTATGAAAGCAGTTGGGACGAACGTGATTTAGAACGATCTCTTAAATATTACCAATTGTATTTAAATGGAGTCGAGGGGAAAAACCCAAAACCAGGCTACGATTTCCGTAAGGAAACCCGTGAACGATTGCGTGTTCTCGGTTCTGCGATTTGAACTAAATTCTTAAGATCGATCGAATCTAAAAACAGACTTATGGATTCGAATTGGGAAAGAAACCAGTTGCCATCAAGCGATGGCGACATTCACTTCGATCCGTCCAAATTTAGAGTATAGGTTGATAGAAAGCGTTGGCTTTTTGTTGAATCGAACGGAAGTGTTTTGTGTTTCTTGGATATTTGGTGTTGTGATCTCTACTGACTGACCTGCGGATGTAAAGATATTCATCGCATTCCCCGTTGTCATGTTGGCAATCTCACCTAAGATGTCTTTGTATTCGTTTTTGACATCGTCATCAGACAAACCAGGCACTAGTTTTCGAGAAATTTTATAAGCCGCATCATAGTTCATGCTATAAACGACTTCACCACTAAAGGATCCGACGACTCCAATCACAATGGCGATTTCATGGCTCGGAGCTGGGGAATCTTTGATCCCAATTTTTCCACGGATCAGATCCTGTTGTAAAACATCGCGAAACACGATGGTGGCTGCTTCCAGGAATGGGTTGATGAAGTCGGCTTTGATTTGCATTATTCTAAAGAGAGAAGACCTTTTTTCTCTACGTTGTATTCTGCTGCTAAGGACTGGTTTATTTCAAGAAAAAAGCTAAGAAGTTGCCTTTGTTTCAAAAAATCTGCTGCTTGGTCCTTCGGTGCTTTGACTGTGGGTTGTCCGTAGGTTAATTCGCTGAATTCCACATAGACCTGTTTGTCATTATCAGAGAAAGGCCCAACGACCGTTTTTTTGCTAAACGGATCGTTTGCCAATGATTCCCAAAATTGACCTGAATTTGCCAATCGGTATGTATTCCCACGATTGGATGTCACCAGTTTCAAATCTGACAAAGAAACACCCGAAACTGTTTCGATTGGTTGTCCTGCTTCCTTCGCAATGGCATCGAGGGCATTGGGTTCAGAAATTTTTTGACCGATGCGACCTTTCCAAACTTCTACTTCTTTTCGTTTGCGGTCGAACTTGAGTTTGGACAATAGGAGAGGTTTTCTTACCTCAAAACTGACAAAATTTCCAGAAGGATCTTTCGAAAGGTTCCCTTCTTGTTTTTCCTTTTCGTATTCTTTTTGTAATTCCGCATCCGTGATATTGATCTTGGATTCAACGGCATTCAATAAATTGACCTCAGAAATGGCGACCAATCGGAAAGAAATTTTGGCACGTTTGGCTTCACTTTCTAACTCTGCCTCATTTTCGGAGGGAGCGAGTGGTTGGTCGAGGAAATTGGGAAATAAAGCATACCCGGTTGCAGAATCAATGCGGTAATACATGGGTGCAGAACGATAGATTTGTTGGTAGATTTCTGTCAGGGATCTAGAATCTTCTTCACCGTAACCTGCTTGTGAGACTGATTCTTTATGAATCTCCCGTGCTTGTTTCGACATTTCCCGTTTGATGCTGATTTCCGAAACTTGGAACCCTACCGCAGCGGCGATGTCGTTTGCAATGTACATTTCCCTAACTGTGGAATACGCACAGGAATTGAGGAGTTCCGAATTTTGAGCGGTCTCTCGGCCGTATTGTTGGTAACGGTAGTAACAATCTCGTTTCGCTGCGTTAAAATAATCCACTGGGATACTTCTCCCTGCGACAGAACCCGCTTTGGTGGAATTTTGGCCAGTAATGGCTCCAATGAGACTTTGTTCCGCATCCCCAGGCAAAAAGGTGATGATCAGGGTTCCTACCAATATGAATAAAAAGAGAGCAATGATGGTACGATAAATTTTTTCTTTGAGTGTAGAGGGTTCATCTTCGAACATAAAGGAAAGGTTTCCGTTTCTAAAACCCTTGTAAAGAAAAAATGTAATCAAGGGATTTCTACTTTGGAAAGATAATATAGGTAGTATGTTGTTTGCCGCATTCGCAATGATCCTCGTGGGAGTTTTATGCTTCATTTATGTGGCGCTTTCTCCCCAGAAACCGAAACAAACTACCTACTCATCTCGAAAACCCCAATCTCAGGGCCAATTCCGGATGCCCCAATCGACTCCTGTTCCGCCGCAACTAGATGAGAGGATACGAAAGGAACGGGCCATTTCGGAAGACCGCCACCTATCCTATTCCTATCCTGAAGAACCAACTCCTTCCGTTGTCCAAAAGTCGGAAGTCCTTAGGCCCACCGAGTTTGGGAACTTAGAAACGGAACCAACACCTCCCAAAGAAAGCCATTTTACCATCGATGGAACCTTATATTTGGACCATTCAGGTAAACTTTTGTTTGGTGAAGAATCGAATGATTTGGATTTGATGGAAGATGGACTCCGCAATTTTAAACGTGTAGGGAATGGTAATTTACGAGAAGACAATGGAAGGTTTTTGTTCCATTCAGGAAATGTTACATATACATACACACCTGATGAATTGGAACAAGTTGTACTTCACAACCAAGGCATTGTTTTTTTATTGAAGGACATCAAATCTCCAAGACCTGTTTTTTTCACAAAAGAAATTGATACCTTTAAAGAGTTTCTAAAACAAGCGGCTCTTACCTAAATCTCGATCCAAACTTTTTAGGATACATTCCACCTTTGCTCACTTTATGGTTTTGTGTTGGAATGGAGCCTTGTGATGACTTCAATTTCTTTTTCTCCCGAACGCAATTGGATATAAGCTTCTAGTTTCAACATTTCCTCTTTGGATGGGATTTTTTTCCATTCTGAATCAAACAGATTGGTGTCGCGATATAGATTCTCATTCATATCAAACTTTTTGGTTTTGGCAAAACTGGCCGTCACTAAGTTTGGGAAAAATATTTGTAATTCTTTTGCGATCATCTCTGTATTCCATGTTCCCAAATTCATTTGGTTTTGGTAAATCTCAGAAAGGATTTCAAATTTTAGTTTGTCGAGACCCGTTGTGGAAAGGTCTTGGTGTAAGATTAGTTCGGCTCCATCCATTGCATAATACTTCAATTTGTTTTTGAGTTCCTCTTCTTGTGTGGGATCAATCTTAGAACCAAGAAGAGTGATTTCAATTTTTGGTTTGGTTCCATACACAATATTTTTTTCTAAAACCCTTCTTCCATCTGTGATGATTTCTTTTCGGATGAACTCTTCTGCCTTTCCTTTGAAGTAGGATGTGCGAACAATTTGGAACGCCGTGAAAACGGAAGGGATGAGTACAATGATGGCAAAAAGAGACAAATACAGTTTTACCTTGGTTTCCTTTTCTTTGTACAAACCCCAATCCACTTTTGGAAAGTCCATATAACGCACAAAAATGAAAGTCGCGATGGCGATAAAGATGGAGTTGATGAGATACAAATATGTTGCCCCAAAAAAGTACATCCAATTGCCTTGAGAAAGTCCAAATCCTGCCGTGCAGAGTGGAGGCATTAGGGCCGTGGCGATCGCAACACCGGCAATGGCTGTTCCTTTTTCTTTTCTGGTATTGGCAATGATCCCAGTGGCCCCACCAAAGAGAGCAATGAGTGCATCATAAATTGTGGGTGTCGTTCGTGCCAAAAGTTCGGATTGGGCTTCACTGATGGGCGAGAGGGAAAAATAAATAAAGGATGTGGCGATGCTTACAATCGTTGCGACAGCAAGGGTTCGTAAAAATCGTTTCAATTGGTCAAAGTCATTGGTTGCGGCAGCAAATCCAATGCCAACGATGGGACCCATTAGGGGAGAGATGAGCATGGCTCCAATGATGACAGCAGTGGAATTGACATTGAGGCCGATACTTGCAATGAAGATGGCAAAGATGAGGGTCCAAAGATTGGAACCAACAAGTTCCCCACCTTTTTGTACTGATTCGATTGTACCTGGTTTGTCTAAATCATCAAGTAAGTGGAATCGAGGGGTTAACCATTGGAAAAAAGAGACAATAGAGTTTTCTTTGGATGCCATGGAGTAATAGACATCCAAAGAATTCTAAAATGTAAATGAGAATTTACACTCCGCCCACCATTACATGTTTTGTGATGAGGTAATCACCCACTGATTCAATCGATAGATCTTTTCCAAATCCAGATTGTTTGAAACCACCATGTGGTGTTTCCGATGCAAGTGGGAGGTGGTCATTCACCCAAACCGTTCCAAACTCCAATTGTTTTGCTACTCGCATAGCGCGTGCTACATCTTTTGTCCAAATGGAAGAAGCAAGTCCGTAGTTGACATCATTGGCAAGTTTGACAGCCTCCTCTTCTTTGTCATAGGTTTGGATGGTAAGCACTGGCCCAAAAATTTCATTTTGAACAATATCAAAGTTTTGTTTCACCTCAGTCACAACCGTTGGTTCAAAAAAGTATCCTTTGTCTAGGCCTTTTGGGATGCCACCACCCGTTAGGATTTTGGCACCTTGTTTTTTGGCTCGGTCCATAAAACCGATGACTCGTTCTCTGTGAATGGCTGAGATGAGTGGCCCCATTTCTGTTTTGTCGCCAAAGGGATCTCCCACCTTAACGGCCTTCATGGCATCCACCACTGCTTCTGTGATCTTTTTTTGTAACGCTTTGGGAACTATGATTCTTGTGGCTGCTGTACAATCCTGTCCTGAATTACAAGTGGCACCAAACGTCGCTTTTGCGGCAAATACATTGATGTCAACGTCATCAAAGACAACCAGTGGTGCTTTTCCTCCGAGCTCCAAATGCACTCGCTTCAATGAATCCGAAGCGGATTTCATGATGTTTTTTCCAGTCCCTGTGGATCCGGTGAGTGACACCATTCTCACAAGTGGGTGGTCCACAATGGCTTGTCCCGTGGCGTTTCCACCAGTGACTATATTGATCACTCCATCTGGAATCCCTGCTTTTTTGGTAAGCTCAGCTAACATGAGTGTAGTGATTGGAGTTCCTGGAGCTGGTTTTAAGATGACTGTACATCCTGCGGCAAGGGCTGGTCCAAATTTCCAAACTGCCATCAGGAGTGGATAGTTCCAAGGGGCAATTTGGCCAACAACACCGACTGGTTCTCTTCTTAAAATTGAAGTGTACCCTGGTTGGTATTCATTGGCACGGCTTCCATGTACATCTCGCGCAGCCGTTGCAAAAAAACGAATGTTATCGATGGCAAAGGGAATGTCTCCCGCCAAACTTAAGTTTTTGTAAGGTTTCCCTGCATTCAGGGATTCCCATTTTGCAAATTCTTTTGTTTTTTCTTCGAGTAGGTCTGCTAATTTCCAAATTGCCTTGGAACGTTCGCTTGGTGTAAGACCAGACCACCGACCATCATAAAAGGCTTTGTGTGCCGCTTTCGCAGCCTTATCTACATCGGTGGCACTGGCATCAACAACAGTTGCAATTTTTTTGCCAGTGGCAGGGTCTTCGATGTCCATTGGTTTTCCGCCGGATGTGTTTGTCCACTTTCCATCAATCCAAAGTTTATACTGTTTCATACTTGGGTTAGATTTCCTTTAATGATTTTGTAATGATGTTTAGACCTTCTTTTACAATCGCATCTTCTGCTGTGATGGGAACTAAAATCCGAATGACGTTTCCATACACACCACAAGAAAGTAAAACAAGCCCATGTTCTAACGCTTTTGCCGTTAATTTTTTTGCCATATCGGCAGATGGTTTGTTCGGATCTCCGTTTTCCACAAGCTCAAAGGCAACCATTCCACCTAATCCGCGTATTTCGCCGATATTGGGATTGGTTTTTTTGATTTCATTCAGTTCCTGGATGAGAAGTTTGCCAAGATTCACTGATTTCTGAAGGATGCCTTCTTCTTCGATGAGATCCATCACGGCAATCCCTGCCGCACACGCCACTGGGTTTCCCGCATAAGTTCCGCCAAGTCCACCTGGTTCCACTGAATCCATGATCGAAGTTTTTCCAATCACAGCAGAAAGTGGCATCCCTGCCGCGAGTGATTTGGCAGTTGCAATGAGGTCTGGTTTCACTCCGGAATGTTCGATGGCAAACAGTTTCCCTGTCCTTGCAAATCCAGATTGTACTTCATCGGCAATCAGTAAAATCCCATGTTCATCACAAATGGCTCTCAGTTTTTTTAAGAAACTTGGGGATGCAATGTAAAACCCACCTTCGCCTTGCACGGGTTCGATGGCGATGGCCGCCACTCGGCCTGGGTCAATGTCTGCTTTGAATAAATTATGTAATGCCTTAATCGAATCCTCTTCTGTCACGCCATGGTATTCCATGGGGAAAGGGATGTGGTAGACATCACTTGCAAATGGACCAAAGCCTTTTTTATAAGGAATGACCTTTCCTGTGAGAGCCAGTGCCATCATGGTACGACCGTGGAATCCACCGAGAAAACTGATGATCCCTGGTCTGCCAGTCGCAGCTCTTGCAATTTTCACTGCATTTTCGAGGGCTTCGGCACCAGAGGAAAATAAAATGGTTTTGGCTTCCCCGTCGATCGGTGCTTTGGCGTTCAGTTTCTCGCAAAGATCAATATAAGGTTCGTAGGGCATAATTTGGAAAGCCGTATGGAGCACCTTGTCCACTTGTTTGTGAATGGCTGCCACCACCTTTGGGTGGCAATGCCCCGTGTTTTGTACACCAATCCCACCACCAAAATCGATGAAACGTTTTCCTTCAATGTCCCAAATTTCTGCATTGGTAGCTTTTTCGGCAAACACAGGATAGGCGGTAGTGACCCCTCTCGGAACGTTTTTAAGCCTTCTTTCCCATAGAGTTTTGTTGGTTTGTTTTTGATTGCCCGTCATTTGATTCCTCCGAGGCAGAGATATTTGGTTACCGTATAATCATCGAGACCGTATTTGGAGCCTTCTCTTCCCATTCCTGAAAATTTGACTCCGCCAAAAGGGACTTGTTCGGAAGAAATGATCCCTTCGTTAATGCCTACCATGCCATATTCTAACTGTTCGGCGACTCGAAAAATACGAGCCATGTCTTTCGTGTAAAAATAAGAAGCGAGTCCAAAGTCGGTATCATTGGCTAGATGGATGGCTTCTTCTTCGTTTTGAAAGGTTTGGATACAGGAGACAGGGCCAAAGGTTTCTTCTTTTGTGACCATCATGGAAGAATTCACAGGATACAAAACGGTAGGTTCAAAGAAATTCCCACCTAATGGGTGTGTGTTGCCACCGATGAGTACCTTGGCACCTTTGCCCACTGCATCTTGGATATGGGATTTAACTTTCTCAACGGCTGCTTCGTTGATTAAGGGTCCTTGGCTGGCACTCGGCTCCATTCCATTGGCAACAACCAGTTCTTTGGTTTTTTCCGCGAGTTTTTTGGAAAAAGACTCCGCGACAGATGTATGTACGAGGAACCGATTCACACACACACAAGTTTGGCCTGTGTTTCGGTACTTAGAAAGCATCGCACCTTTGACGGCTTCGTCTAAGTCCGCATCTTCAAATACGATGAAGGGAGCATTTCCACCAAGTTCCAATGAAAGTTTTTTTAAAGTGGCAGCTGATTTTTCCATCAAGTACATACCCGTTTTGGTGGAACCTGTGAAACTGAGTTTACGAACGTCCTTACTTTCCAAAATTGCTTTCCCGATGGCAATTGGATCACCAACTAACACGTTCCAGACGCCTTTCGGAAGTCCCGCACGTTCGGCAAGGACCGCCATTGCAAGTGCGGAATAGGGTGTGAGTTCAGCCGGTTTTGATACCACTGTGCAACCGGCCGCAAGGGCAGGGGCCACTTTTCTTGCAAGCATAGCGGCAGGGAAATTCCAAGGAGTGATGGTTCCGACAACTCCGATGGGTTCTTTTAAAACTAAGATCCGAGTGTCTTTTCTGTGAGAAGGGATGACATCTCCATACGAACGTTTTGCTTCTTCCCCGAACCATTCAATGTAGGAGGCAGCATAGGCAATCTCCCCCCTAGCTTCTGTTAGGGGCTTTCCTTGTTCTTGGGTCATGATGAGGGCTAGGTCTTCTTGGTTTTCCATCATGAGTTGGAACCATTTGCGTAAGATTCCCGCTCGTTCTTTGGCAGGTCTTGACTTCCAATCGGCAAATGCTTCCTTTGCTGAACGAATGGCGATCAATGTATCTTTTTCAGTCGAGTGGGGGATGTTCCCGATGGTTTCCCCGGTTGCAGGGTTTTGTACTAAAATTTCTTTTTTGTTTTCTGCAAGGCACCAAACCCCACCGATGAAATTTTCCTGGCGAAAAAGGTCTTTGTCTTTGATGTATTTCATACCAAACCTGTGCTTTCACAGAAACCTTGCCTTATAAAAATTCCTACCTTTTTTTTGAAATCTTCAGAATTGGTTGCTTAATTTTAATTTTTTGGTATCTAATGCCTGACATAAGTAAAACCAGGAGCACATAGGTTTATGAAATTCGATTCATACAAACGAGTGGTTTTTTTTACAGCAGTACTTTCGATCGCATTTGCGGTTGCCTGCGGTAAAAAAGAAACAAAGGTTTCCGAAATTGGACAAGGCGAAGGAGAAGTATCCATCGTTGCTTGGCCAGGTTACATTGAACGTGGTGAGACAGACAAAGGATATGACTGGGTCACTGAATTTGAAAAAAATACAGGCTGTAAAGTAAATGTAAAAACTGCCGCTACATCGGATGAGATGGTAGCACTTATGAATGAAGGTGGATTTGATTTAGTCACTGCGTCAGGTGATGCTTCCCTTCGATTGGTTGCGGGTGGAAAAGTCCAAGAGATCAACACGGACCTCATCGCAAGTTGGAAAAATGTAGATTCCCGTTTACAAAATGCTCCTTGGCATACAGTGGATGGTAAACATTACGGAGTTCCTTACCAATGGGGACCGAACGTACTTATGTACAACACAAAAGTTTTCAAAAAAGCACCTACCAGTTGGAATGTTGTGTTTGAAGAACAAGTGCTTCCTGATGGAAAATCAAACAAAGGAAGAGTGCAAGCATTCGACGGACCTATTTACATTGCCGATGCTGCTTTGTATCTAAAAGTCGCAAAACCTGAGTTAGGGATTCAAGATCCATATGAATTGGATGAAAAACAATACAATGCTGTCATCGAAATCTTAAAGAAACAAAGACAACTTGTTCCAAAATACTGGCATGATGCAATGGTGCAAGTGGATGACTTCAAAAAAGAAGGTTTAGTGGCTTCCTCCACTTGGCCATTCCAAGTGAATTTACTTGTGAGTGAAAAACAACCTGTGGCTTCCATTGTTCCTGTGGAAGGAGCGACTGGTTGGGCAGATAGCACAATGTTACACAAAGATTCTAAACACGTGAACTGTGCCTACAAATGGATGGAACACTCTCTATCTCCAAAAGTGCAAGGTGACTTAGCATCTTGGTTTGGTTCTGTTCCTTCTGTTCCATCTGCTTGTAAAGGCAACGCTCTCCTTGGGGACACTGGGTGTGCGGTAAACGGTTTCAATAACTTTGAAAAAATCTCATTTTGGAGAACTCCAAAAGAAGATTGTTCCGGTGGAAGAAAATGTGTGCCTTATAAAAAATGGGCAGAAGATTATATTTCCATCATTGGAAGTAAATAAATCCTAACATCAAAAGAGTTCTAAAGGAGATAGAATGGACCAAATTTACGATGTTGAATTTCAAAATGTAACTAGGAAATTCGACCAATTTATAGCGGTGGATGATGTCTCCTTTGGGATAAAGAAAGGTGAGTTCTTTTCGATGTTAGGCCCTTCCGGGTCTGGTAAAACTACCTGCCTCCGTATGGTGGCAGGTTTTCAAGATACAAGTTCAGGAAGGGTTCTTTTGGAAGGAGTTGATGTCACAGGCATTCCTCCTTACAAAAGAAATGTAAACACAGTATTCCAAGATTATGCTTTATTCCCCCATATGTCCGTTGCCGAAAACGTGGGATATGGTTTAAAAATTAAAAATCTACCGAACGCAGAAATTCAAAAACGAGTTTCCGAAATGCTTTCGATGGTTCGCCTTCCCGATGTGGGAAACAGAAAACCATCCGAATTATCAGGTGGACAAAGGCAAAGGATTGCTCTCGCCAGAGCCCTCATCAATCGACCTGGTGTACTTCTGTTAGACGAGCCTTTAGGTGCCCTTGATTTAAAACTTAGAGAAGAGATGCAATTGGAACTTAAGGCCATTCAAAAAGAAGTGGGGATCACATTTATTTTTGTCACCCATGACCAAGAAGAAGCCCTCTCTATGTCTGACCGCATTGCCGTCTTTAATAAAGGGAAAGTGGAGCAAATTGCCTCACCAGAAGAATTGTACAACCGCCCCAAAACTGAGTTTGTTGCGAACTTTGTTGGAACTTCTAATATATTAAGTGTTGAAGAAACAAAACGCCTTACTGGCCGAGATGGCAAACTAATGGTTCGCCCTGAACGAGTGCATGTGTTTGCCAATGCAAAAGAGGACAACCATTCCACAGGTTATAGGACTTTCAAAGCCATTTTGAAAAGCCAAGTGTATTCGGGGGCTACATCGAAGATGCATTTTCAAACGCCAGATGGTTCGCGTATCATTGCATCCACTCAAAATTTAAAAATTTCAGCTGATCATATAGCTGTTGGATCGGAAGTACTTGTGGGTTGGAAAGATTCCGACATGCACCTGTTATAAGGGAATCAAAATGACGAGTACCTTTGATAAGTTTTTTACCTTTTTGTTTTACAGAAAGAGTTTGGCTCTCTTTCTATTACTAGCCCCACTTCTCATTTGGCTTGGAGTGGTTTACCTTGGATCTTTATTTACTCTCCTCATCCAAAGTTTTTTTTCAGTCGATTCGTTCTCTGGAGTCATCAAAAGAGAGTTCACTCTGGAATCGTATTATGATCTGTTTCGGCAAAGCACCAATTGGGACATCATCATTCGAACTTCCACCATGGCTTTTACCGTCACAGTTGTGAGTGCCATCATTGCTTTCCCAATTGCTTATTATATGGCAATGAATGCAGGTCCTAAGTTAAAACCCATTTTGTATTTGGGTGTGATGTTACCACTCTGGTCCAGTTATTTGGTAAAAGTTTATTCCTGGAAACTCATTATGGCTAAAGAAGGAATCCTTACTTGGTGTTTGGAAAGGCTTGGACTTATGAATGTGTTAGACGCTATTCTTGCTCTCCCTGTCATCGGAGGAAGTTCTTTGTCATTTTCTTATCTCGGTATGTTTCTTGTATTTGTATACATTTGGCTTCCGTATATGATTTTGCCCATCCAGGCTTCTCTCGAAAGGATCCCCAAATCGTTGTTAGAAGCATCTTCTGACTTAGGGGGAGGCCCTTCACAAACCTTTCGTAAGGTGATATTACCATTAGCCTTCCCAGGGGTAGTGGCAGGATCCATTTTCACTTTTTCTTTAAGTTTAGGTGATTATATCATTCCGACCATCATTGGGAATTCGAGTTATTTCATTGGAATGGCAGTTTACACCCACCAAGGAACAGCCGGAAACATCCCACTGGCTGCAGCTTTTTCCGTTGTCCCGATCATCATCATGATGATTTATTTATCGATTGCAAAACGATTAGGAGCTTTTGATGCGCTCTAAATGGAACTTAGGATCAATCGGTTTAAAAACGGCGACACTCTTCGGTTTTTTATTCATCCACATCCCTATCCTCATCATCATCATGTATGCATTTTCCACTGATGAAAAAACATTCCAGTTCCCACTCCCAGGTTTTACGACCAAGTGGTTTGGAGTGGCATGGGAACGAAATGACATCTGGGAAGCCATCATCCTTTCCTCACAAGTTGCCTTGATCTCTACGTTTATTGCGATCTTTTTGGGAACACTCGCATGCCTTGCTGTTTATAGAAGTCAGTTCTTTGGTAAAGAGATCATATCATTTCTTGTGATTTTACCAATTGCCCTTCCTGGGATTGTCACAGGGATTTCACTGCGATCTGCCATGTCACTTTTTGGAATCCCGTTTAGCACATGGACCATCGTCATTGCCCACGCGACCTTTTGTATTGTGACTGTTTACAATAACGTGCTCGCAAGGTTACGAAGGAGTTCCCATTCAATGGTGGAAGCTTCTATGGATTTAGGAGCCAATCCTTGGCAAACGTTTCGGTTTGTGATTTTGCCAAATATCGCAACAGCATTGTTAGCTGGAGGAATGTTGTCTTTTGCACTATCATTCGATGAAGTGATTGTCACAACTTTTACAGCGGGTCAACAATCCACAGTCCCTATTTGGATGTTAACAGAATTCATTCGTCCAAGGCAAAGGCCCGTGACAAACGTAGTTGCTGTATTTGTGATCCTCGTCACAACGATTCCTATCCTTGTGGCATACTACCTCACCAAAGAGGACGACGGTCGCAAAAAATAAGAATTTCCATGGGGAAACTTCAGGATTTGAGAAAATAATGAATTTGTTTAGGATTCTTGGAGAGAAGGGATACAAATGAGAGATGGATTCCTTTGATAATTATCAAAGGAAATTCACTTTCCCAACATCCAGGTACATGGTAGAATGCGTGTATGGAAAAATTAATTCAAAAGCTCATCATTCCCATTGATGGATCTCCCAGTTCCGCAAAGGCCTTGGAATTTGGACTCGCGATTGCCAAAGCAAGTAATGCAATCTGTTATGTCGTAGAAGTCATCGAAGATTTTGGTCCATTGCCAGGGTATTACGATGCTGCTCCTCCTGGAAAGGACCGAGTCAAATGGATCTCTGAACAAAGATTTGAAAAAATCCATCCCATTTTAGATGAGACGACTGTAAAATGGAATCGTGTTGTTTTGGAAGGTTATCCTGCTGAGGAAATTTGTAAATTAGCAGAAAAAGAAAAAGCCGATCTGATCGTGATCGGTAGCCGTGGCCATGGAATTTTAGGTCGATTCATCATGGGCAGTGTTTCTGATCGAGTTGTACACTATGCACCATGTTCTGTAACGGTTGTTAGATGAATTTGACTTAATTTTGTCAAATCGATGTTAAATTACTTGCACTGAAATGTATCCCATTGGAATCTACGGACTAATCCTAGAGTAGATTCCTGGTTGATACAAATGAAGGTTTCCGAAAAAGAAGAACTCCCCGCTGTTTTACCCCTTGATAAACGATTCACACGCACTTACTACCAAGAAGATAGTTTTGTTTCGAACATAAGAAGGACCTTACCTCGTATGATTTTTGCGGACATCATGGAAAATGATGTTTTGCCAAAACTGAACGAATCAGATAAAGAATTTCTTTTGTACTATTATACCAAAAGGAAGGATTCAACAGGTAGTTATTACCAACTCAAAACAATTCCTTCTCGGATACGAAAGTTATCCGCCGATCGAATTTTAACCGAAGCAAATATTGATGAAACTGGAAAAGAATTTCTAAGCCAATTCTATCATTTTGACAAAGAAATTGAACAGTATGTTTTGAATGACCAAGTGACAGAGGCCGATGAAATCAAAATTTTACAACTTGTAAAACGTAGGGATTATTATGTAGGGAATGTGGAAAAATCAATGATCTCTGCTATCTTTGAAAGATTCCCAGAGATTCCCAAACGTGATACTTTTTTTGCAAATTTATACATTCCTCCCACACACAAATTTTATTCCCCACCCAACCTCAAACATATTTCAGGAATGCAAATTGTCGAAGCATCAAGGCAATTTGGAATTGCATGCAATCATATGTTTGGGAAAGTTCCTTTTGAAGATGTCACCTTTTTATTGTTATATTTGAATTCAGAATTTTTCCAATATGCAAAAATGAATATGCCCATTAAACTCAGGGCAAAAGCGAAAGAAGTAAAATTTAGCAAATCGGGATACTGGAACTACTCAAAATTGGCGATTACGGCCTACCAAGAAAATCAAGAAATCACCAAGATCGAAATGGCGGCAAGCATTCTGCCTTTAAAAGTTTACAAACGTTTAAAAAGCACACAAGAAGAAGTATATGAAATCGATCCAAGATTTCGAATTTTGGACAGATTCAAAAATAACATTTCGATCCGTGAAAATGGGCGTAATATTGTGTCCACGATTGAAAATATCTCAAATTCAGGATTTATGGTGCGCTGCTCAGGGATCCATCCAGGTGATCTTTCGACCGAACAACAACTCGAATTTTTTATGCATTTTGATATTGTTGGTTTCGTACACGGAACTTGTATTTTATTATGGGTAAAAGAAGACGATAATAATGAAGATACCTTTTTTGCTGGATTTCGGTTTGAAGAAATATCGGAACTAGACCTGGCAAATGTAAAGGAAGCGATCAATCGGTACGGAAGATTGATCGAAGATAGGGAAATCCAATGAAAGATAAAAAAGTAGCTTTAGTTACGGGTGGAACATCTGGTTTAGGTAGATCAATCGTATTAGAATATGCGAATGCTGGTTATGTGGTTGGATTCTGTGGTCGCAGAAAACAAGAAGGAGAGGAAACACTTTCTCTTCTTCAAAAACAAGGTGGGAATGGACTTTTTTTCAAATGTGATGTCACACAATCGGAAGCAGTTCGTAATTTTGTAGAAATCATCATCGAACAATATGGTCACATCGACGTTGCAGTCAACAATGCGGGGATTTCTGGAGTATTAAAAACTACAGCGGAATATCCATTAGATATTTTTGATTCCGTAATGGATGTAAATTTAAAAGGCACTTTTTTATCCATGCAATTTGAGTTAAAACAATTTTTAAAACAGGGGCATGGCGGAGTGATCATCAATGTATCATCAGCATTGGGGCTAAGAGGAAAAGAAAAGGCAGGTCCATATTCTATGTCAAAACATGGAATCATTGGACTGACCAAATCAGCCGCTTTGGAGTATGGTGCAAATGGAATCAGAGTGATTGCTCTTTGCCCAGGTGGGATCCAAACAGAAATGGACGATGTATTTTATGCGAATGTCCCAAATCCAGAAGAAGTTAAAAAAGAAAGAATGAAATCTTATGCGTTAGGTCGGATGGCAACTCCAGAAGAAGTTGCAAAAACTTGTGTTTGGTTGTCTGGCGACGGGGCTGCATTTATTACAGGTGCTGTGATTCCTGTTGACGGTGGAAAAACGGCAAGATAAGGATTTCTTTTGTTTACAATAGGAAAATACAAAGTAATAAAAGAACTCCACTTGGGGAAAAGAAGTTCTGTTTATATTGGAGAAGATGAAAAAAAATCTCAAGTAGTCATCAAACTTCTAAACAGAGATTATCCCGACAACCATGAAATCACTAGATTTAAGAATGAATATGAAATTCTGAAATCCATTGATTCTCCTTATACATTAAAACCACTAGGATTTGAATCTTACCAAAATTCTGTCGCGATTGTATTTCCTCATATTGAGTATTCCGACCTCGCGCAACTTCAGTTAAGTGGAAAATATAGTAATCTACAAACTTTTCTTAATATATCAATTGAGATATGTAAGGCTCTTAGTGACATTCATAAAGCAAAAGTTGTCCATAACGATATAAAAGCACAAAATATCATTTATCATCCTGAAACTGGCAAGTTAAAGATCATTGATTTTGGTTCTGCTACCTTACTCACTCACAGAAGTTTTTATCTACCAATGAACCAAAATTTGACGGGAACATTGGCACATATTTCTCCTGAACAAACTGGTCGTATGAATCGTACGGTTGATTATCGTACAGATTTTTATTCCTTGGGAATTACCTTATACCAGTTAATTACTGGAGAACTTCCTTTTTTATATACTGATAGTTTGGAGATGGTGCATGCCCATTTAGCACGTATCCCATTATCTCCAAAAGAAAGGAGTCATACTCCTATAATACTTTCCGATCTCATCATGAAACTTTTGGAAAAAAATCCAGAGGATCGATACCAAACAGCGACAGGTTTACTTTCTGATTTGATCACAATCCAGTCAGTTTTATTAGAAAATGGAAAGGAAGCACTCGATTCTTTCAAAATTGAATTAGCAAAAAATGATAAATCTTCCCGGTTTCAAATTCCAAAAAAATTATATGGAAGGGAAACCCAACTACAAACCTTCGAAGAGAAGTTTTTAAATGCAACGGAAGGTAAAATTGAAATCTTTTTGATTTCAGGGCGATCAGGGATTGGGAAGTCTGCACTGATTAATGAAATTCAAAAACCTGTTACAATCGAAAGAGCATACTTTACTTCTGGAAAATTTGATTTATATAAAAAGTCAATTCCTTACCGTGCGATCAATTTAGCATTACAAAGTTTAGTTAAGCAGTTGTTATCCGAGAGTGAGACTGCTGTAAAAGAATGGAAAACAACTCTTACGAAAACTTTGGGAACCAATGCCAAACTCATCATTGATGTTGTTCCAGAATTGGCTCAACTTTTAGGAGAGGTTTCAATACCGCCTGAACTAGATACGGTTGAGATGGAAAATCGATTTCATCTTGTATTTCGGAAATTTTTACGAACAGTTTGTACAAAGGAACATCCTGTTGTTATGTTTTTGGATGATTTACAATGGGCTGATTCTTCAAGTATCCTGTTGTTAAAAGAAGTTGTAACAGACCCTGAGATATCTTATTTTTTTGCAATCCTATCATACCGAGATAATGAAGTAAGTCCTACTGACCCGATTTTTCGAATGTTGGAAGAACTTAGGGAATCAAAAACATCCATTACCGAAATTCGTTTAGAACCTTTGATAGAAAGTGATATTTCTTTGCTCGTATCTGAAACATTGTCCTTACCAGAGCCAGAAATTAAAGGCATCTCAGAAATTATTTGGAAAAAGACAAAAGGGAATCCGTTCCATGTAAATGAGATGTTCAAAAATCTCTATGAAAGGTCTTATATCCAATTTTTGGAAAATAGATGGGTTTGGGATAAAGAGAAGATCGACGCTGTTAACATTTCTGAAAATGTCATCGATTTGATCATTGATAAAATCAATCTCCAACCACCGAATTTAGTCGAAACATTAAAATTAACGGCATGTATCGGGAACTGGTTCCGTCATGATATTTATGCAACTATTGCAGAAAGACCATTCCATTTAGCTTCAATGGATTTGGTTGCTTTAGCCAATGAAGAGTTTTTGATTCTTGGATTGGAAGATGCAAATTTTACTCATGATAAAATTCGAGAAGCTATCTATAAAATTATTTCCCCTGAAGAAAAATCGAAATTACATTATAAAATTGGTAAAACATATTTATCGATTCTTTATAAATACAAATTAGATGATCATTTGTTCACAATTGTAAACCAACTCAATTTGGGGGCATCGCAAATTACCAAAGAACAAGAGTTAGTGCAATTAAGAACATTAAATGAAAGAGCAGGTTTTAAAGCTTTAAATTCTTCAGCATATGATGCTGCGTTTATTTTTTTTGAACGAATGGTTGGCTTGATGAATGACGACGAGTGGATTAGTCAGTATGATAACACTCTCAAATTACATCTTGCTTACGCAAGGTCGGCATATTTATCCAAAAATTTCGAAAAGGCTGAAAAAAGTTTTAACTACATTCTGAAAAATGCCAAAACAGATTTAGAAAAAATTTTGGTTTATGAGCTCCAATCTTCAATGCTCGTGACACAAAACAAAATGAAAGAAGTTTTGGTCACTCTCAAACAAGCACTTAAGTTACTTGGTGTTCGATTGCCAAAAAATGCATCAACTTTATCGCCATTAAAAGAGATTATTAAGTTCAAACTAAGGTTAGGTAGAAAACCAATTGAAGAATTGGAATTTTTACCAGTCACAACAGAACCGAAGTATTTGGCTATTATGCGTCTACTCAATGCATGTATTGCTCCTTCATTTTTAGCTGAACCAAATTTGTTTCCTGTCATTGTTTTAAAGATGGTGAATTATAGTTTGGTGAATGGTTTGTGTGAGTTAAGTGCATTTGGTTTTTGTGCCATGGGTATGATACAGGGATCAGGCCTTGGTGATTATGAAACTGGGCTTAAGTTTGGTAAGTTAGGTGTCAAATTATTGGATTTATTTGAATCCAAAACTTTTAAATGCAGAACTATTTTTATGTATACTTGTATGATTTCGCCTTGGAAAAATCATGCAAGAGAAGGAAAAAATCTTTTTTGGGAAAGTTTCCTTATTGGAATGGAAACTGGAGATTTACAATACGCTTCTTACTCACTGAATAATATACATTTTCAAGGATTGATGTATAGAGAAAACCTGGATGATTTATACAAGAGTCAACTCCGTTATGACGCTTCCCTCTTAAGTTTACGCCAACACCATGCATACCAAGTACACCGATTGAATATGCAGATTGTGGAAAACATGCGTGGCGAATCTTCCGATCCTCTCAGTTTGGAAGGAAGGTATTTTTTAGAATCTGAAATTGTCAAAGAATGGGAATCTGCAGAGAACTCAAATGCACTTTTTGATTATTATTTATGTAAACTCAGATTAGAATATTTTTTAGGTGATATTCAGAAAGCATACCAAGCCTCCTTAAAACTTGATGGTTTGGAAGGTGCAGTTTTCGGAATGATGTTTGTTCCAGAACATGTATTTTTTGGTGCTTTGGTTGTTTATGAACTATTGTCGAATCAAACAGAATCCATTGGTATACCAAAACAATCCCTAGTAAAACGATTAAAGAATTTTTCAAAACGATTAAAGGTATGGGCAGGAAATTCTCCAGACAATTTTGGTCACAAATACGAAATTGTTTCTGCAATCGAATTATACATCTCAAATAAAAAGTCTGATGCGGTGATCGCTTGTAAGGCAGCAATCACTTCTGCTAGAGAATCGGGATATATATTAGAAGAAGCGATTGCCAATGAAATATTGGTGAGAATGTGGAAAGAAACAGGATTTGATCAATATAGCAATTTACATCTAGTCGAAGCACACTATCGATATGGTAAATATGGGTTCATTTCAAAAGTCAAACAATTAGAAACTCAGCATATCTCGCTTAAAAAATACATTGGTAGAAATTTTAGAACAGATTCAACTGATAATGTATCACTATTCAGCACAACTAAAGATATTTTTGGAGATGTTGGATCCAATTTAGATATCAATACAGTGATCAAAGCTTCACAAACCATATCAGGAGAAATCCAACTTAATCGGTTGTTGGAAAAGATGATGAAAATCATCCTTGAGAATGCTGGTGCAGAACGTGGCTATTTTATTTTGAATTTAGAATCAAAGTGGCAGGTCATTGCAGAATCAAATTTAGAGACCGAATCTGTTTCGGTATATTCGGATTCACCATTTGAATTGGATTTTTCTCAGGAAATAACATCAATCAACCAAAACAAAATTCCGGCTCAAATCATTGGTTATGTGATTCGAACTGGAGTTGTAGTGATATGTGGAGATGCAGCGAGGGAAGGAGAGTTTAAAAACGATCCTTATGTAAAAGCATTTCTCCCAAAATCATTGTTATGTTATCCAATATTAAGTCATGGAACTGTTGTAGGAATCGTGTATTTGGAAAATAACCTTACAACAGATGCATTTACACCAGGTAGAGTTGAGATCCTAAAAATTTTATCATCACAAATTGCTGTATCCATCGAGAACTCACTCTTATATTCTAACTTGGAACAAAAGGTAGATGAGAGAACAAAAGAATTGAATTCTGCTTTAACTGAAGTGAAAGGTTTGAAAGAACAACAAGATGGTGACTACTTCCTTGCTTCGTTGTTAATTGAGCCACTCACTCAAAACCATGCCAAATCATCGAATATGAATATTCAGTTCCTTACAGAACAGAAGAAAAAGTTTTCTTATAAACAATGGAATTCAGAAATCGGTGGGGATTTATGTGTCTCTTCTTCGATTCAATTACAAAACAAAAAATACATCGTAGTGTTAAATGGGGATGCGATGGGTAAATCAATGCAAGGTGCAAGTGGTGCTCTTGTCATTGGTTCAGTTTTTGAAGCTATCATCAAACGGAATGGTCAATCTGAAGAAACAAGAGACATCACTCCTGAGAGGTGGGTGAGTAATGCCTATTTTGAACTTCACAATACATTGGTAACTTTTGACGGTTCTATGTTGATTCCTATGTTTCTCTGTTTGATAGATGATGAAACTGGATTCTTTTATTTTTTAAATGCAGAACATCCGCGACCTGTGTTATATAGGAATGGAAAAACATTCTTTTTACCACATAACTATGTATGTGCGAAATTAGGTTTGTTAGCATCAAAGAAAAGTTTACAAATCAATACATTTCAAATGGAAAAAGGTGACATACTTCTTATTGGTTCTGATGGAAGGGATGATATCCTTATCGGTTCGGAAGTGGAAATGGAGGTGAACGAAGACGATGAATTGTTTTTGAAAACTGCACTTGCAGGAATGGGTGAACTCAATTTAATCCGTGATGCGATCAAACGCCATGGGGAATTGATTGATGACCTATCCTTGATTCGAGTTGAATATACGGGACTAGGTTCAGAAATTAATATTCCGAAATCACATCCAAAACACATTGTTTATCTAAGGGCACTCACTTTGTACAAACAAAAGCTTTGGTCTGATGTAGAAAAAATGATCTCTGCCAATTTTCCAGATATCAATGATGCACCTCTATCGTTTCAAAAAATTTATTTATATACGGAACATAGAATGTCAGTATTCCCTTTGCAGTTTGCTGTTTCTTATGTACAAAAGAATCCTTCTGATAGTTTGACTTTATTTTATATTGCTGAAGCTCTGTTTTCCAATGGAGATTATGGTGCCGCTTTTGATTATTCCGAGCGGGTGAAACTTAGGCGGCCATACCACAAAGAAAACAATCGATTATTTGCTCGACTCACAGCACTTCGGCGTAATTCAATCTAGATATGTTATCAGTCGGGAACGACATTGTCGAAAACGAACGAATTCGAGAATTATTACAAAAACACGGTGATCGGTTTTTGAAACGGGTTTTTACCGATGACGAAGTTGAATACTGCCACAAACACAAGGACCCTGTGCCTTTTTTGGCAGGCCGGTTTGCTTGTAAAGAGGCCGTCATCAAAGCCCTCAATCTAGAGCCAGGCCAGGTTGCGGATATGCGTGAGATTGAACTCGCAGGCACCAATTTTGGGAAAAAAACGCTAGTCATCCATGGGAAAACTGAGAAGTTTTTCCGTGAGAAAGGATTTACGGGAAGTTCAGTGTCGATTAGCCACGCCGACCACTATTCCACCGCCGTTGTCGTATTCTTTAAGGAGCCCAAATGATCGTAAGTGATAAAATGAAGTCAGTGATTGTCCATTACAACCAAGGACTAACATTGTACAAATCTCGAAAATTTGCTGAAGCAAAAGAAGAATTCAAAAAAGGATTGGCCATCCATCCAGAAGACGGTCCTTCCAAACTTTACATTGAACGTTGCGATGATTATATCGCAGATCCTCCTCCTGAAGATTGGGATGGAGTTTATAACATGAAAACAAAATAGGTACTATGTCAAAAAAAGAAATGCAACCAACCATCACAGAGCACGGAGTGATCGCCACCATCCTTGGGAAAGAAACTGCCTTCAGTGGAACATTGGCTTTTAAAAAACCACTCCAAATTTCTGGAGATTTTACCGGAGAAATTATCTCTGATGGATATTTAGTGATTAGCGAAGGCGCTCGAGTGAAAGCAAATATCAAGGCTGGGACTGTTGTCGTTGGTGGTACGATCATTGGGAACGTTACCGCAACACAAAGGTTAGAAATGTTATCAACTGGAAAGGTACAGGGAAACATTCGAACAGCAAAATTACAAATCGCAGATGGAGTTGTCTTTGACGGAAACTGTGAAATGTTAAGCAGCGACGAGCCTTAGTTTGTGGCAATACCATCCTTATAGTGTTCTCCTTTTTCTAGCATTTAGCTTCAATCTTGGATTGGGGCTTTTCGTTCTTAAATCTTTTCGCCTCAATTTAGTTAAATATTTATTGATCCTTGTATTTGGGTCCATGTTATGGACCGGATTCTACGGGATTGATTTTATATACATCACCACTACATTTCACCGAACATTCATTAGTTTACTCTATATGGGTGTAGCCATTTCGAACGTGGGTATGGTTCTTGTATCCATTGAATTCACAAACAATCGCCAACTGTTAACCAAACGATTTTGGGTTATTCTTGCTCTCCAACCATTATTTACTTTGGCAGTTTGTGTTTTGGACCCATTATTTAAAACATTAACATTGGATACATATCTCACAAGTATTGATGGTAGGGTACAATGGATCCAAGAAACAAATATAGGTGGGTTCATTGCATCGTATTTGATTTCCTTTTTTTGGTCAGTTTTTGTTGCGATTCTATTATTTCGTGGGATTCTTAAATCCAAGTCAACAGAACGGAATCGTTATTTACTCATCTTAATTTCTTTTTTGTTCATTTGGGTAGCCGCTATTTTACACAAGGTTGGAATCCGGCCTCTTCCAGGAATGAATATAACTGCAGTTATGTGTACTATGCAGGCAATCATGATTTTTTTTGCCATTGGTTATTACCGAATGTTCGATTTGGTGCCATTGGTTCGAGGCGAGATTGTTGATGAACTAGACGAAGCAGTTGTCATTCTTGATTTTAACAATCGGGTTGTGGATTGGAATAGTTCTGCCGAGAATTTATTTTCCATTAAGGACAAAAGTGTTGCGTTACTTCCGCATGATATTTTTTTTCAGAACACTCCAGAGTTAATTTCTAAATTAGATCATTTATCTGATAAACGAACCATCTCCAAATGGTCTTGGGAAAAAGAGCAGAAGTTTTGGGAAGTAACAGCAAAACAAATTAGAGATTCCAATCGAAAAAAAATAGGTATGGTTCTTGTATTTCGAGACAATACGGAGCAAAGAAATCTCGAAAAACAAATGGCAAATGTGAACAGAGAGCTTCTTGTTGCCAATGGAACCAAAGATAGGTTTTTATCAATCATTTCACATGATTTGCGTGGTCCTCTTGCTGGGATCAAAATGTTACTCAAAGTGCTCAATGAAGATATGAAAAAAAAGGAAGATGCTTTAGCTGGGATGACCCAATCATTAGTTGATGCAACGGAATCTGTTTTTTCCTTATTAGAAAACTTATTAGAATGGTCTAAATTACAACGAGGCCAAGAGGAATTTAGGCCAAATTATTATCGGTTGGATTCGATTGTTTTGGAATGTGTGGAATTGTTTTCATTGAGTGCCAAAAATAAAGGAATCAGTTTTGAGATCAATATTCCAAATCACGCAATGGTATATTGTGACGATCGAATGATCATTACAGTCATTCGCAATTTAATTTCCAATGCTTTGAAATTTAGTCATCAATGCAGTAAAATTGAAGTCTCTGCCATTGATACTGGTTATCACTGGTTAGTATCGATTCGTGATTTTGGAGTCGGTATGTCCAAAACTACAATTGATAAATTATTTAGAGCTGGTGAAGTCATAAAGTCAATTGGTACTCAAGGTGAAACTGGCAATGGAATTGGATTGTTGTTATGTTCAGAGTTTGTGACAGTGAATGGTGGAACACTTTCTGCAGACAGTGATGGAGCCTCAGGTTCTGTATTTCAATTTAGCATCCCCAAAAAACAAAACGAGGAAGTTTTTATATGAGTCAAACTATTTTAATCACAGGCGCAACAGACGGAATTGGAAGAGTTTGTGCTCATTCCTTTGCGAAATCAAAAAACGAACTCATATTAGTTGGAAGAAATCCCGAAAAACTTTCAGCATTAGTGTATAGTTTGCAAGTACACGGTGTAAATGCTCACTCCTATGTCGCGGATTTATCTTTAGCCAAAGAAACTTTCGCCGTTACTGAAAAGATTAGAAACGACCATTCTAAAATTGATGTGCTTCTCAATAATGCAGGTGCTTATTTTGATAAACGTGTGGTCACAAAAGAAGGATTAGAATCTACATTCGCTTTGAACCATTTGAATTATTATATCATGGCATTAGGATTGTTACCATCGTTAAAAAATGCAAACCAAGCTCGTATCATAAACGTTGCTTCTCGTGCTCATGAAGGAGTGGCGTTGGATTTTAATGACATCTTGGCTGAAACCAATTACTCGGGATGGAAACAATACCAAAGATCCAAATTGATGAATATATATTTTACCTACGAATTGGCCGAAAGACTCAACCAAACAAAGATTACTGTGAATTGTTTGCATCCTGGGTTCGTAAAAACCAAATTTGGTCAAAACAATGATGGATTGGCTAAAGTCGTTTTAACATTCGCACAGAATATATTTGCGATTTCTGAGGAAAAAGGTGCGGAAACTTCCATCTATTTGGCAACGGAACCGAGTTTAAGCAGTGTTACTGGTAAGTATTTTGTGAAAAAGAAAGAACGGAACAGTTCACCCGTTTCCTATGATAAAACCACTCGAAGGAATTTATGGACTTATACAGAAGATCTTCTCAAACACAAATTTTCTTTTAAATTTCCTGGTAACTAACGTGGGTTACTTACACCAAAAAAATCCAACAGTGATTCCCGTTCCTGGAAATAAAACGATTGAAGAACACTTTGGGATCCCCTCAACAAATACAAATGAAATTTCGATTGCTCATATGATAGCCCCCTCTGGATGGGGGGAACCATTCCAAACACCAAACTTTGACGAATGGACATTGATGGTACGTGGCAGAAAACAAATCGAAGTTGATGGAGAGACAGTTGTTCTTTCTGCAGGTGAATCCATCCTTATCGAAAAAGGATCAAGGGTAAGATACTCTAATCCTTTTACAGAAGATGCAGAATATTGGTCTATTTGTAAACCAGCATTCACTTTAGATGCAGTTAACCGCGAAGAAGAATAATCCACCAAATTTATGGGCACTGAAGAAAAACCTACTGTTGATTTAAGTTTCCTTATCAAGGAAATGAAAAAAGTAGAGTTTGGTTCTGGTGATCTAGTAATTGAACAATATACGTTAGGTGATTCCTTTTATTTTATTGAAAAGGGATGTGTTGAAGTTTGGAAATACTTAGATGAAACCAAACAAGAAATTCTTGTCATTGGAGATTTGGTTGCAGGTGATTATTTTGGTGAAATATCACTCATCGATTCAGCTCCAAGGACAGTGAATATCACAACCAAAGAAAATTCCATTTTATATAAATTAACAAGAGAAGACTTCCATCGTTTGATCCAAACAAGTCCAGAGATGACATTGACTCTTTTAAAATTACTGACCGCAAGGATTCGTAACGCGGAACAAAGAGAAAATCAAGTCCTCATTCAAAAAAACAAAGAGTTACGTTTGCAAAATGAAACATTAGAGATGATGGTGAAGGAACGGACAGCTAAACTCACCCAATCTTTAAAAATCATCCAAGAAGATTTAGAAACTGCCAAAACAATTCAAAGGAATATTTTACCATTAGGATTGAAGCACATTGCCCATTTGGATTTCGCTTCAAAATTCGAACCGATGGCAGAAGTGGGTGGAGATATCTTTGATGTCATTCGATTGGATAAATCTAAAATTAGATTGTTTTTAGCAGATGCCATTGGTCACGGTGTCCAGGCGGCTCTTATCACCATGGCCATCAAAGCTGAGTATGACCATTTAAAACACAATACACAAAATCCTTCTGATGTATTGGTTGCGCTAAACCAAATTTTTATCAATCGTTACGGGAAAAAATCCAATCAGTTTACGGCAGTGATTGTTGATTTAAAACTAGAGGAAAATACACTCGTTTATTCTTCTGCAGGTCATAACGAACCTTATCTTTTGAATCAAACGGAAATTTTGCCGTTAAATGAGTCGGGGTTAATGCTTGGCCTTGAAAAAGACGTAGAATATTCCAATACCTTGGTACCATTTGGACTTGGGGATCGATTGTTTATGATTTCTGACGGGTATTTAGAACA
Organism: Leptospira biflexa serovar Patoc strain 'Patoc 1 (Paris)'; assembly: GCF_000017685.1. Taxonomy (NCBI): domain Bacteria; kingdom Pseudomonadati; phylum Spirochaetota; class Leptospiria; order Leptospirales; family Leptospiraceae; genus Leptospira; species Leptospira biflexa. The sequence goes on along the minus strand of NC_010602.1, from coordinate 2,732,704 downwards.
AGAAAATGAGAAAGGAATTTTACTTGGTGAATCCAAATTGCTTTCCAGTTTTCACTCTGCCAGGAGTTTAGGAATAAGTTTAGCTGATACCGTGCATTATCTTATGGAAGAATTCCATACCTTTCGGGGGAATACCCCTATGATGGATGATGTTACTATTTTGGGAATCGGTACCTCGTACGAATTAGGAGTTTAAATTGGGTTTAATCATCGCATACATCTTGTTTCTTTTGAATTTACTTTCGATCATTCCTACAATGTATCCATTGTATATATGGAAACTTTTAACAACAGGTTCTGTCAGAAGGTTTGGGGACCGCCTTCTAGTGAAAGTAGGCGAGACTTGGATTCAAAATAATTATAGAATTTCACGTTTTTTATTTGGAGTACAATTTGAAGTTATCGGTGAAAATTTCAAAAATTTAAAGCCTAACGGTAGCTATATGATTATAAGTAACCACCAATCTTGGTCAGATATTTATATCATCCAATCCATTTTGAATCGAAAAATACCGCTGATTCGATTTTTCATTAAAGACTCTCTGAAATATGTTCCCGTACTTGGGCATGCATGGCTTGCACTAGACTTTCCTTTTGTGAAACGGAGTAGTCGGGAACAACTGAAAAAAAATCCAGAACTAGCAACTAAGGATTTGGAGAATGTGAAAAAGGTTTGTGAGAAGTTCAATGGGATGCCTTTTTCTATATTAAACTTTTTGGAAGGACATCGTCGCACTCCAGAACGAATGAAAAAATTACTCAAAAAAAATCCTTACAAACACCTACTTAGACCACACAGCGGAGGGATATCGGTTGTTTCCACTTCCCTAAGAAATTCGCTTGATGGTTTTATTGATTTAACCATTGTTTATCCAACTGAAAATCCAAGTTTTCTAGATTTGATGTCTGGTAAAATTAGGAAACTAAAAGTGTTTGTCGATTTGATTCCGCGGGACCAAGTCCCAATTGAAGAAAACGAGCAGTTTGCACCCATGTCAAAAAAAATGAAACGTTGGGTGGATGAAAGATGGGCCATTAAGGATGCGCTGATCGAAAAGGAGATGAGTTCCAAATGAAACGAATACCAATCAATCTAATACTTGTTATGGGACTTCTCGCATGTCGTTCCTTTTCCCCTGTCGCGTACGAACCTCCTCTCAAACCAGAACCGATTGGAATTTACGAACCGAATACTGAATTACAAAAAGCAATCCTACTTGCGATTGGAAAAGTAAAGGGTCTCGAATCTCTCGACGTTGATAGTGATGGAAATATCTACGGTGGTGATAAAGATGGTCGCATCATTCGCATCACACTCAAAGGTGAAATCAAAACCATTGCCAAAACTTCAGGACGACCACTTGGGGTACAGTTTGACAAATCAGGAAACCTGATCATTGCCGATGCCTATAAAGGTTTACTTTCTATGGATAAAGCAGGAAAGATCACCACTTTGGTTTCCGAATATAAGGGAGTTCCCTTTCAATTCACCGATGATTTAGACATCGCTCAAGATGGGAAAATTTATTTTTCCGATGCTTCAATCTATGAACAAAAAGAATATCTCTATGATTTGTTAGAAGCAAGGCCTTATGGTCGTGTGTTTGTATACGATCCTAAAACCAAAGAGACACAATTATTACTCGATCAATTATATTTTGCTAATGGGATCGCATTGTCCAAAAACGAAGATTTCCTTTTAGTCAATGAAACTTACCGGTATCGAATCACAAAACTTTGGTTAAAGGGCCCCAAAAAAGGAACTTCCGAGATTGTCATTGAGAACTTACCTGGATTTCCAGATAATATCACTCGGAATGAAAACGGAGAATTCTGGGTGGCACTTTTTACGGTGAGAAATGACAGAATGGACCATATGCATCCTTCTCCTGTTGTGAAAAAGATGATCTATTTTTTACCAAAGTTTTTATGGCCAAAGGCACAACCTTATGGTTATGCAATGAAAATGGATGGGAATGGAAAGGTGCTCATGACTGTCCAAGACCCAACGGGTGAACATTTAAAAGACATCACAAGTGTCCTCGAAAAGAAACGCCAACTCTACATTGGAAGTTTGTACAACGATCGGATTGGGATCTACGTATTGCCTTAGGCTTTCATATGAAAAAGGCATTTGATATGCCTTAAGGCGTGCATGGCAAATTGTATTCAATCGCACCAAGGGAAACGCCACCATCTCCACCTGGCCTTGTTCCAAGGCCATTATAACTATCAGCGATGATGGTATTTGTCGACCTTGTAATCAGACAAGAAGAAGCAGCTGTTGGGATGTATGAATAAACACCAATTAAACTGACAAAGTTTGGATCTAGATTCAAATTGTTCCCAAAGTTTGGAGCAAGTCCAAGAGGTGTCACACATCCCAAACTTCCTGGCACTCCACCAGCACAGATGTCAGTGTAATTGAGCGCAGCTTGGAACACCTTATTTGTACAATTGTGAAAGACATTGTATCGAGTGGCTCCACTTGTGCCATTTAAATTATAGATACAAGCATTCCCTGCGACATCCGAATTCAAATAGAAAATATTATTTTCAATGAGCAATGTATTGGAAAACCCACTTAGGTAGATGGCAGCATCATTACCGGGCGTATCAGTTCCACTACTGATTGTATTGTGAAAGACACGCATCGCACTTGTGATTTGAAATAAATTGATCCCTCTTGCATTCCGATTGCTTGTTCCATTTTGGATCCAATTATTAGAGACAAGCATGGCACCTGAAGTTGCGACACTGATTCCTGATACAAGTGATGTTCCTCCACCGTTGGCAGTTCCCAGTCGGATGTGGTTTCCGCTAATGGAGGAACCAGGTCCAAGTGCGGATGCGTATATCCCAATCAATTGGGCAGTAGAAAAGTTAGTTGGATCAGTCGCACTCCCACCTGTGATGGTATTATTCTCAATGATGGACGTATTGTTTAAACCTGATGCGAAATAAATTCCCGCAGTTGTATTGAAAGCATTATTCCTATTTGTACTACCTAGAGTGATGAAATTCCGACGAACGATATTATTGGAATTTAAAATTTTAATGCCATAGTTTTCTGATACCGCATTCGCACCACCAATGATCACATTCCCTTGTGTCACCGAACCAATTTGAATGTTTGTTGCGCCTTGGAGTCGTATGCCGTAGGAAGAATAGGCAGCTCCATGATTGAACTGATTTCCTGCTAAGATTCCAGTAGAAGAAGCAGCAGGAGTGCCTATATCAAAGGCAATAGAAGAAGTGCTAGAAGGATCGATCAAACTCATTGAATTTGCCGTAATAATATTTTGTCTTATGTTAGATACATCGATTCCAACAGTTCCAGAATAACGAATCCCTATTGAATGAGCATTTGTATTTATTGATGTAGAATCAGTACCACCAAGGATCACATTCCCAAAAATCACTGGAGCGATCAAAATGCCAGATGACATCTCTACGCCAACAGCACTACATCCAGAAGCAGAAGCACAAATTCCTCCTTCGATACGGTTGAGGACAAGGTAAGGATTGCTATTGGTGGAAAAAACACCTGCTGACCCATTTGCACTCGTCCCAGCGATGATGGTATTATCAATCAGTCGGACATTGGCAGTGGAATCGAGGAATACCCCAGCCATATAAGGAGCAGTACTACCCGATCTAATTTCGAATCCAGAAATGACTACTGGCGATGTGATCGAAACATCTGCGGCGATTGAGGCACAAGGACTTGTCGCAGTTGCCAAAGCACAACTGGCAGGGACTGACCCCATAAAAATGATGGAATCTTTGTCTCCTGGGCTCCAAGTCGTAAACCCTGGTTCATAACTTCCAAAAAGAGAAATTCCTGAAACGAGTTGGATGCGGTCACCAACGGCCGCAGGATCATAAGAACCTTGGGTCACAAGGACCGCACAATCACCAGTCGGGCATCCTCCAAAACTATCAATCGCAGATTGGATATTTCGTTTGGGAGTTAAGGTTGTCAGTCCATCGTTTAAGTCATTCCCTCCCACATCGGCAACATAACGTAGGTTCGATGGGATCATGTAAAGGAGGGAAATGTTAGTCGAAAGGGGATGGGATCCAACATTCGTGAGACAATTGAGTGTGAGCGTTCGGTGTCCAGCTTGCCAACTATCCGTGACAGCTGGAGTGACAACCAAGCTATCATTGGCAAAATTAGTCGTGGCCAGTACAAATTGTACGGGTAAGGATAGGGTAGTGTCCGCTAAGGTTCCCGTCGATCCGGTACAACTGCCCGTATTCACCTCGGCGGAAAACACCAAACGTAATGATTCTGACGGTAATAAAATCCCACCATTCCGAGGTGTGTATGATAAAACACTAAAACAATTGGCGAGTATGGAGACTGTTCCGGCAATTGTCCCCGTCGTTGCACTGAGAACACATTGGTGGCCTGGAGGGCTCGATACTATTTGTACGTTATAAGTACTGGAAGGTGGTAAATTAGTGGGGAAACGATGCAATCCATCAGAGGCGATTGGAAGCATTTCCGAACCATTATTACTCAAAGTTAAAGTCCCCGAACCGATTCCCACCGCTGTGATTTCGATTGGGTAGGCAGTGGAGGTACAATTGATGGTTATGTTTGTGATATCGGCAGAAGCGAAAGTACCAGATCCATTATTCGTGACGATACAATTTTGAACAGGATGGTTTGGTTGTGTAGTGACAGTCACGTTATATGTACTGCCACTCACATAGGTTTGTGTGAACGCAAAAGTTCCGGCTGCCACTGCAACTGGTAACGTTGCTCCATCAAAAGCATTCGTGAGTGTGAGACCAGTGGCTCCATCAAGCCCTGTGATGGTCCCACCTAAGCTGTAACGGAGTGGGTCACAGTTGACGATGATGGAACTGATATTTCCAAAACCAACTACCCCTGACCCACCATTCACGGAACAAGTCTGAGCTGGCAAAACAGGTTGGTTCACAATGGAGACATTAAAATCTTGGCCAGTGATAAGAGTGGAGCCAAATTGGTAGTTTCCGTCCGCATCGATTGTGAGAGATGATAGTCCAGAATTGAGGCTGAGAGTGAGGCCAGTGCCAACGAGTCCTGAAACAGTGACAGAGATTTGGAAGGGGCCCGTATTCACCAAACTTCTGAGTTGTAAGAAGTCGGAGACGGATTGCATGAAACTTTTTGAAAGTGACGGTACACAAGCTCCCAAAAAGAAAAACACTAGGAAGATCGTATACTGCAAGAATTTCTGGAACATAGGATGATGGCTCTCCTTTATACAACAAGTGAAAGCCAAAGAAATTGTCAGTTTTTTTCCGTCTAATGAGGTAAAATCAGACAAATGCATATGGATTTTAGCTTTTCTTATTACATTGGACTTGCCGGTATCATGGTATTTGCGATCTCAGGGGCAATTGCGGCCCTAGAACACAAAGAACACCATCATGATGTATTTAGTGTTTTTTTTACCGGTTTTATCACTGCCATTGGTGGGGGAACTCTTCGGGACATCACACTCGGAAATTATCCTGTCTCTTGGGTAAAAGATGAGAATATCTTATGGGCAATTTTTCTTGGATTTTTACTTGTCATTTTTTTTCCAAAACTCTTAACCAAACTTCGTAACGAACTCTTTTTATTCGATACATTGGGAATTGGGATTTATACAGTGCTAGGAACAAGGATTGCACTCGACCATGGTGTGAATTTTTTTGCTTCTGCATTGCTTGGAATGATATCAGCTATCTTTGGTGGTGTGATCCGAGACACTCTCATGAATGAAGTTCCCTTTATCTTTCGAAAAGAGATATACGCAACTGCTTGTTTGGCGGGAGCAATTTTATACTTAATATTAAATTCTTTTTCAACGAATGGAAACATGAATTTAGTCGTATCCGCAAGTGTTGTTGTGCTCATCCGTATCGTCGCAGTCAGATACAACTTAGGTTTACCAAAAATAAAAATTTTCTAAATCTATGTTCAAAAATGTAGCGATTTTAGTGAAGAAACGAATTGCTTTATGAGTACTTGTCACAAAAATATGAACCCCATCTTTTTCGTGTTAAACGCTTGCATTTCTAAAATCCTTGCGTTCGATGGTGAGTGAGTGTACTCTTTTCCAAAAGGATTAGGGGATTCCCCCCACTCCTTTTCCATGAGGTTTTATGGCTAGTCCAAAAGCTATTGCATTAGAATTCAAACGAGAATTAGGCCTTCATACTAATATTGAAAATATCAATCATCCGATTGTGGAGAATTCACCATTCCACTTTAAATTTTTCCAAATCACAGATGAAGTAGAAAATACATTATTCCAAATTTTAGATCGATTTCTGTTGCAATTGGATCTAATCATTGTTAGAGATTCAGTTCTTGCGGCAATGAAAGAAACTGTCACCAATGCAATCAAAGCGAATGCAAAACGTGTATTCTTTAAAAATAATGCAAGCGATATCACGAATGATAAAGAATACGAATCGATCATAAACGAGTTTAAGTCTACTTACATTGAAAATCGTGATGAAATTGAAGAATCACTTCAGAAAAATAATTTCGGAGTGTTTGTTTCGTTTATCCATAACAGAAGTTTGATGCGGATCCGAATTATGAACAATGTGCAATTAACACCCATCGAAGCACAAAGAATCAAGGAACGAATCTCAAAAGCAAAAAATTATAACGATTTGGCAGATGCCTTTATGGATATGTCAAATGACCAAGAAGGTGCAGGTCTTGGTCTCATCATGACACTTATGATGCTGAAAAACGACGGCCTCGGTGAATCTGCATTTAAGTTTGAATCTAGCGAAAACAAAACTGTGTTTATGATTGATATTCCTGCAAAGGTTTCAAAGGAAAATCAACAGATCGAAAAAATTGATCATATCATTTCTCAAATTGATCATCTTCCTACATTTCCAAAATCAATCAAAGATATCCAAGATGCAATTGATAAACCCAATTCCAGCATTGGTACAATCGCAGAAATGATCAAACGTGATATCGCCTTATCTGCCAATATCTTAAAACTTTCAAACTCTGCTGCGTTTCGTCGGGGAGGAAAAGTAGAAAGTTTGGACCGTGCCATCCAGTTAATTGGATTAAAAGAATTACAAACACTGTTATATAGTCTAGCGACCAAACAAATGCTAGAGGATAAATTTCCTGCTTTTGCTGCGATTTGGGAAAAGTCAAACGAGTCTGCGTTTTATTGCAAATCAATTGGCCAAAAAATGGGTTTGAATAAATCAGACCTAAGCAATTTGATTGCAGCATCTCTCCTTCATGACATCGGTGAGATTTTGTTATTGTCTTTTGATAAACATCATATGAACAAAATCAAAACTTTTACTTCCACAAGAGAAATTGCATCGACGATTAGTATGGAAGAATCCGCAATCGGGATCACCCATTCGAAATTAGGTGCGATGGTTGGGGAGAAGTGGGGATTCCCAATCCTGTATACAAAAGCAATGGAATACCACCATAGACCATTACTTGCTGATGAAGTATATTCGGATATCATCTATCCTATTTATCTCAGTGATATGATGATTGCGATCAATTCAAAAGAAGCAAAATCTTCTGAAATCCCGATGGAAATTTTGAAAGTTTGTAAATTTCAATCTAAGGCTGAATTCGATTCTTTTAGAACAAAAATTAAGGAACAGTTTTCCGCGTTTTAAATTCATTGTAACGATTTTGAAACTCTTTGAATCTCGGAATAGAAACTGCTAAGACGTAGGATTGAGACGGATTGTTTTTGATAAAATCCTGGTGGTATCCTTCCGCTTTGTAAAAATGTTTTAATTTTTGGAATTCGGTCACAATCGTTCCATTCCAAATGTTTTGTGTTTGGATTTCTTTTTTGATTGTATTTGCAATTTTGAATTCCTCTTCATCTGCATAAAACAAAATCGAACGATACGAAGAACCAATGTCAGGTCCTTGTCTGTCTTTTGTGGTTGGATCATGCGAAAGAAAAAAGATTCTGCAGAGTTCCGCATAACTTATTTTAGTTGGATCATAAACAATATAAACTGATTCTGCATGTCCTGTCATTTCCGTATTGACTGATTCATACGTTGGATTTTCCGTATGCCCACCTGCATATCCAGACACAACATCTATCACACCCGGAATGGATTCAAAGATATGTTCTGAACACCAAAAACAACCTTCTGCAAACACGGCTATTTTTTGCCCTGATTTTGGAACGAGAGGTAAGGATTCTTGTTTCGAAATTTGGGTGACAGGTCCACAAAATGGGAAGAGGACAAAGGCCAAACCGAAAATGGCCAAAGGAACTAATTTTTTGCCGAACAGACAATCCAAACCGATCATACCAATTAGATTGTTCCCGTACGGATTTGGTTAGAATTTCTACTAGTTTGAGGAATCGTCCGAGTTTAGGGAGGGGTGACGTCCTTTTCGTTTGGACGTCCATCCAATTGGGACTTTGTATGAAGATTGCCAGATTGGTAGATAAAAATCCGTTGGTTTCCAGTGAACTGGGCCATAGGTTTATGGAATTTTTGTTTGATAAAGTATCCAATCAGGATGGCTGAAAGCCATAAAGAATGGGATTGATGGTTGGATGATTTGGTGTATACGAATTGATACGATCCAAGTAAAATCAATGTTTGGCTCAGAAACCAAATGATTGTTCGGTTTTTCAAAAACGAAACCCATCCCACTTCTGCCACTTGGTTTCGGATTCCTTGCACAATCAGGCCAATCACAGGTATCCGTAGTAAGGCTCCCAAAAATCCGATGATGACAACAAAGATTAAGAGGATCCAAAGCGAAGTAAACACGACGTTCCACCAAAAGAGGAAAGTGATCGGAGGCATGAATACTTCAGGGAATGAAATTCCGTAAAATAAAAATCGAATTAAAAACCAAAAGAGAGCAAAATAAAATCCGAACACCATTGAAGGAAAAAAGGAGTTGGATGCCACGGCAAACAAATTTTTTGAAATTTTTTATTTTGGGAAAAAGATCATTTTGAGTCCTACGATGACTGTAAAGATTCCAAAAAATCGAGAGAGCACCGTGGTATCAATTTTCGAAGCTGCTCCTGCACCAAAAACACTGCCTAAAATAAAACCTGCACTGATAAGTGCCGCTGCAAATAGGTTGGTTTCCCCTCTCGTATAATAGATATAAGCTGCGACAATCCCGATCGGAGGGACCATGGCTGCGAGTGTTGTTCCTTGTGCCATTTTTTGATTGAAATCAAAAAAGTAAACTAATGCGGGGACGAGTAAGATCCCACCGCCAATTCCAACAAGGCCACCTAAAATTCCAGCGCCAATGCCTAATACTAAAAATAAAATTCCTATCATCATAATGTTTTCCCACAAGCACGATTGGCAGGCACTGCCTCATGAATTTTTTTAGGTTCCGGTAAGTTTAAATTGTCCATGATGGATTGAAATTCTTCTAGTGATCGATTGGCGATACGAGGGTTCCACTTTTTTTCTTCGCCGATGGTAGAAGAAACAAATCCTTTATAATCATGCCCAGGATATACAATGGTTTCATCTGGTAATAAAAAAAGTTTGCCTGTAATGGAATGGTATAAGGATTCTGCACTCCCTCCCTGGAAATCAGTTCTACCACAACCTCTAACAAATAAAGCATCTCCGGTGAAAACATACCTTCCATTTAAAAATAACGAAATGGAACAAGGTGTATGACCTGGCGTGTGGATCACTTTCATATTTAATTTTCCAATCACAATCTCATCATTATCTTTTAAAAAATGAGTCGCACAGGTTGCTCCAGAGTGTTCGGGGGCATAGGAGTCACATCCTGTTTTTTCCCTCAAATTACCAGCCGCTGTAATGTGATCAGCATGCATATGTGTTTCAATGGTCGCTACCAATTGAAACTCCATAGATTCGAGTAGTTGTAAGTCTCTTTCAAGATTTTCGATCACAGGATCTATGAGTACTGCTTGTTTTGATTCAATCTCTAAAAGTAAGTAAGTCCATGTCCCTGAGGCAAAGTCATATAGAGGTTTTATCTGAATTCCATTCATCGAATCTGTATCTACCATGGTATCATTCTCCTAAATTTTTTTCACCATTCAACATTATTTTTCCTTTCGAATGGTAAGGGAATGGTCTGTATACCATACCCCCTATGGTATACACTTTTTCTTGACTCCAATCCTTGCAAGGAAAAAATGGAAAAAAGAGATAAATATGAAAACATTTGTAATTGTGGGAGTGATCATTGGATTCCTCTTTGTTTTCGTGAAAAAGATTCAATCCAAAGGAGATAAACAAATGGTGCAAGAATGGATCCAAAGTGGAGCGGTAGTTGTGGACGTTCGAACAAAATCAGAATTTGCGGAAGGCCATTTCCCAGGTTCGATCAATATTCCGGTCGATGTGTTACCAAATGAGCTTGGTGCAATTAAAAACAAACAATCCAAAATTGTGGTTTATTGCCGTTCCGGAGCACGGAGTGAAAGGGCAAAACAAATTTTGACTGCGAGTGGTTACTCTTCTGTCATCAATGCTGGTGGTTTAGGAGATATGCCTAATTCTCGTTAAGCGAACTTATCTTTTTTAGTTTAAACTACTGCACCCATTGGGCTCTTTGCTTTAAATTGGTGTAGTAGATATAAATCAGCTAGTTTGGTTTGGGATTCGTTGGAAAGTTCCACGAATTCCGCTCCTACACTATAACTCTTTTCACCAATTTTTTGTTTTCTCACCACTTTGATCTTCGCATTGATTTCGTGATTCGAGTCTGATTCGCGTAGTAAAACAGGAATGGAATCGTTCAAAGATAAATCATCTTCCGTTTCGAAGGCAATGCCAGTGATGGATATATTTTTGGAAATCGATCGAATGGTTTTATTTGGTAGGACACAAAACAATTCCAAATTGGTTTCAAATCGGAGACTACTTCGTTTTTCATTGGAATACACGATGATTTGATTTTTGCCTGTGTCTTTTGCAGTGTACAAGGCTCGATCGGCTAAATCATACATATCTTCGCAACGTTTTACCTTTTCAGGATAGGAGACAAGTCCTCCACTGATCGTGACAGGTTTCCCACTAATTTGAATCGTGCGACATGCTTCTAATAATTTTTCGGCGGCTTTGAGAGCTTGTGATTCGTTTGATTGTGGGAAGATGATGGCAAATTCTTCCCCACCAATACGACACGCAGTATCTTCCATTCGTAAACTGGTAGAGATTTTACTAGCAATTTGTTTTAAGATTTCATCACCCATCAAATGTCCATAGGTATCATTGATTTTTTTGAAATCATCAATATCAATGATAAGGAGCGAAAGGTTTAGGTTGTAACGAGTGGATTGTTTGAATTCACGAAGAAGAGCAGTTTCAAAATGCCGACGATTGTAAAGCCTTGTGAGTTCATCCACTAAGATCAGTTTTTCCGTTTCTGAATACAATCGAAGTTCTATGATTTTAGGGTTTTTGATTTTTTGGTTTTGGTTTGTAAAAAAATCTAATAAGGCAACACGAAATCCGACAGGTCTTTTTAAACATTCGGAGAGTTTGGTTTGGTTCTCTAAAACTGCATGCCAAACGTCCATCGCCTCAGATTCGATCAATTCAAGAGAGGTGAGTACTTTCAGAACTGTCGAATACAGAAGTGATCTATCTTTGAGATGAGGATGGCTCAATTCTAATTTTGAGATGAGTTGGCTTTCCTGGTTCGGATCTTCTTCTAAAAGATCCATGATGGTATCTTCAATGCGTTTGCCATGCACAGGCCTTGGAGAAGTATGAGATTTGGTCATCGCCGATTTCACTTGCACTTGAAATAAATTGCCAATATCCCAAAAATCTATCAGCAGAGACTCTTGTAAAGACAGGTTTTAGGGAAGAACCAAATTCAGTTTCATCTAAATCCCTAATCATGATGGAGTTGTTTTGCTTGGGTGTGGATTTCGCTAATCTCTTCATAGAGGAGTTGGACTGAATCCGCTAATTTTTGAGTGGTTTCGTCGATGACCGTGATGGCCCGATTGATCTCTCGGCTCCCAGACATTTGTTCCTGTGCTATGATCCCAATTTGTTCAGAGAGTACATGGAGTTCGGAAAAAGTATTTCTGAGTTTTTGATTTAGGACTTCCTGTTCCGTGACATGGCCTTCCAAACTTAGGATTTCCGTTTCGATGCGTAATAATTCACTATTTTGATTTTCCACTTGGGATTTGACTTCTTTGGAATAACGAGTTCCTTCGTTGATCTTTAAACCAGCATCTTTTACAATTTTGGCAATGGTTCCCGCGTTGGATTGAGAACGTTCTGCTAATTTTGCCACTTCTTGCGCAACAACTGCAAAACCACGGCCATGTTCTCCAGCGCGGGCTGCTTCAATCGAAGCATTTAACGCAAGTAAGTTGGTTTGATCGGCAATTTCCGACATCATTTGGTTGATTTCTTCCACTTTGGAAAATGCTTGGTTCAGTTCTGAGTAAATTCCATTCAATTCTTCCGACGAAATTTTGACTTTTTTACTGAAATCTGCGGAATGACTTACATCCTTTGCAATTTGTGTGGTTTTGGTTTTGACACTTTCGCTCAAGTTTTGAAGAGATAAAAAATTTTGATCCACAATTTTGACGCGTGTGACTTGGTCTTCCACCAAATTAGCAGAGCTTGTTGCTGATGAAGAAAGTTCTTCCACAGATGCAGAAATCTCTTCTACGGAAGCAGCCTGGTTTTGTGATTGGTTATGAAGTTCGTCAGACATCGATTGTAATTTTTCGACAGACAACGCGAGAGTGTTTGCCGATTTTTCCAACTGAGTCGATTTGTTTTCGATAAAATTTTGTTTTTGAAAACTTTCTTTTAGTTTTGCCTTTAGATCATTTTGCATTTCTCTCATGAGTGAAACCACAAATCGCAAACTAAATATCACGCCAAAATAAAAGATAATTTTTTGAATTTCAGTTGTGACGATGATGTGGTTTGCCCGAAGCATTTCAGGGAATGGTTTGGGAATGAAAACCGCACCTAATTTATGTGTTAAGTAAATTCCACCGAGATACAAAAGAGTGGAAATCAATCCAACTGCCATGACCAATTTGGTTTCGAATAAAAAACTAGAATAGATCGCAATGAAGATAAAGATGATATAAAATATCCCACTACTCAATGTATTACTTGCGTCGTTTTTGGTATAATTATTATAAATATCCAAATAAAAAAAACATAGAATAATGAGTAAGTCGATGAAGATGATGGATGCAGCCATTCTCTTTGAAATTTCTTTTTCCTTTTTCAAAAGATAGCCAGGAACCAAGGCATTGGTTAAAAAAACTAGAGAACCAATTAAGTTGGGGATAAAACTTTTTGTGGCATAGTTAGAGGCAACTCCTAAGAGAAAGATGATCGCGAGTCCATATTTTGTATAAACGATGAGCGAAACACCTTTTCGGAAGAGTGTTCGTTCAAACCTTTGGATTTCATCTGTTTCTAATGCCATGTTTTCCCCTCATCTTTTTTGACGAAAATAAGCTTCAATTTCTGAAGGAACTAAGTTTGTAACCAGAGAAAGGAAAATTGTCGAGGAAGAAAAACCTCAAGAGATCAAAATGATTCGTAGTTCTCCTGAAAACTGTGTATGAAAATTCAATTTTATGAATGTGATATTGGCATTTGATAGGGATTCCCGAAGGAATCCAAGTGGAACGATAGAAAAGGATTCCTCGTGACCATCAATGGTTTAAGGAGACAATAATGTTTCTAAAATCATTTGTTCAAAGATTTTTCCGCCGCGTTCATTCAGATGGATGGCATCTGTCAAAAAGTAATATCCGTTAGATTCTCCTAAATCATTCCATGAGGATGTGGTTGAATAATACTTCAAAATGGTCCAATACATACTCCAAGTACTTTGTACGTATGCTTTTTTGGGAAGATTCGGCAGTAATTCCAATTCTTTGGTTAACGTTTCATGTAGAGGTATGTAACTTACTTTATGTTTTGCGCAGACGTCTTTTGTGAGCTCTGCAAACCGTTTTGATCTTAAAAAAGGAATAGATTTTGGATCTTCGCCTAAAACGGGCGGGGATGATACAATGATTTTAGCTTTTGTGTTTTTTTGAATTCGTTCTATAATCAAATTCAAATTGCGAGCAAAACTATCTTCCGTCACTGGATCTTTTAATTTCCACAAACTTGCGTATCGATCATATTCCTCTTGAGATAAAGTTGCCTTCAGGTCATTGGTCCCAATGAGTAAAAATACATAATCTGGCTTTAGCTGGATGACGGAATCTAACTCTTCTAAAATTTGAACTGTCAAACGACTATTGATCCCTTCGTTGACCACCAACGCATTCTGCAGTTTTGGATGATTACGAATGGATTCCACATAATCATAACTCACACGGCCATGGGTAATACTATCACCCAAAAATACAATCTTAGGGGATTTGGAAACGTCACCTGCGAGTGTGTTTTTGGTGTTATTGGAAGGAACTTTTGTCGCTTGGAAGATTACACAAGATTCGAGGGTTAATAGAAGAAAAATCAATAAATAGGGAATCCGTTTCATGAGTTGAATTCTAACGGAAACTTTGGTTTTTAAAAAGAATAATTTTTTTTAAGTTCGTGTATTTTATTGGAGAAAACAAAAAAGACCAAACATTGAATTGATTCAATCAGAGTGAAACTCTATTGTTTGAATCTAAATCGATATCATATGGGTTCAATCATTCTAAAGGAATGTAAATATCTGTGATCCTTTTATCGGGAATTGGCTCAAAAGGATTCAGATAACACTCCCAAGGTGGATTGTTTTTCAATTTTAATTTTGATACGATACAATATTGATTCAGAATCCAATCATAAATCATGGGCAAATTTTCATAATCACCAGTGTAACGAATTTGTAGGTAATTCCCACCAGGGATCGTTTGTTTTCCAAAACCATCTGGAGGGCTTGGAAATTTTTCACTGATTGTAAAACCAAGATCAAAACGAATGTTATCTTTGCATGTGACATCTGGATCATCTTGCGAAATCCCAATCCATTTATGATGGAATTCGAGAAGATCCCATTTTGAAAACAATGTTTTGAGTTGTATCATTTCTTTGCTATTGGGAATAGGACCAGGTAACAATTGATAACTCCCCAGATGGCGAATGAATAGAATGGAGAAAGGGGATATCGTTTTCTTTTGGAAACTATGTTTTGTCAATCCACTTGGAAGTGAGAGTTGTGATAAACTGAGATCCTTCATTTTTATCTGGTGTTTTTTTCTAAATTCAGAAGGAGTGATCCCAATCACACGTTTGAATGCTTTCGTAAATGCCTCGTGAGAAGAAAATCCAGCTTCCATCCCAATTTCCAAAATTGGGAAATTGGAAATCTTCAATTCATAGGCGGCTTTCTCCAATCGTAGTCTTTTGATATAGGTCTTTATGTTTTCCTTTTGTACGGATTTAAAAAATCGATGGAAGTGCCAATCGCTATACCCTGTTAGAAATGCAATTTGATTCAAACCAATTTCTTTTTCCAGTTGTTCTTCAATTTGTTTCCAGACTGGGTACAAATTTGGTTTGGGCTTCACACAGACCATCTACTGTCCTAAAAAAAGGAAAGCAAATGGTATTTTTATTATGAATTCATATTTCTTTCTTGGACAATATCAATTCCGATTCCGTTTGGATCAACTAGTGTAAAATGAACGTCACCCCATTCTTCTTCTGTTAAAGTTAGGTCAATAGGTGCCTTTTTTTCTTTCATCTTTTGGTATTCTTGTTCGATCTCTTTTGTTTCAAATATAAGCCATACACCTGCATTTTGATACGGTTTTTGGAAATACGGTTTTCTCACCTGAACTTGGTTTGGTGCCATGATTGCAAGTTCAATTTCAGGTTGATTGGGTAAACAGAGAAGAATGAACCATTCTGTCTCAAATTTAATTTCTAATCCTAACCATGTTTGGTAAAATTCTTTCGTCTCTTTTAATTTTTCAGTAATGATTCCAGTTTGGATTTGTTGGAATGCCATATCTATCTCCTTGTCCTAAATAATATATATGGAAAAAAGAATCTAGATTGGATCGTTTTTGCGATTTTTTTGATTCGAAATTAAAAAAAGAGGAAATGAGTAATTACTTTCAATTGTCACAGTAATGTTTTTTTTTACAAAAAAAATAATATTTTGAATTTCAAAAAAGTTTCTGAATTGTTGAATTTGTTGACAAATAATGAGATAACGAACGTTTAATGGTATGCGTTTTGAATTAAAACTAACCGAAATAACCACAATTTTAATCGTGATATGTTTCAGTTTCAGTTGTGTCGGTGATTTGTACTTCGATACAAAAAATGATATGGATGAAAGCATGGTGTCGCGTGATTATGCTCTTCGCCAATTTTATAGTGCGGTCATTGTCAAGCGGTCACTTTGCCCACAAAATATCGATTTGGCGCTTCTTTCTGGTAGTTACCACACGAGTACTTTAAAAGGAAGTTGTGATCGCACTTCCTTCTATAAAAATTCAGAAAAATCATTACGAAGTTGTAAGTCACTTCACACACATGTAGAAAAAAAAGACTTGGTTGTCTGTATCAATGAAATCTTATTTTATCCATGTGAAACCATCCAAAAAGCCAATTCCGCTTTGCGGCCTAATTTCCCTATTTGTCGAGGTTTGTTTGGGCCAGGTCCTGGGACTCCACTGAGTATGTGAATTTTGGAACAAAAAATTTTAGATGCCTATATAAGGATACTTCGAGCGAACCACATCATCGTCACAGTTGTCTTAGGACTTCAATGGGTTGTGTCTTCGGGAATTGGCAAAAGGATCGTAAAAATTGTTTTTCCTGGTTGTGATTCTACCTCAATTCGGCCTTCATGTTTTAGGACCACACGCTTTACAATGTCCAAACCTAGGCCACTTCCTTCACCTAACTCTTTTGTTGTAAAAAATGGTTCAAAGATTTTATCTTTGATTTCAGCTTTGATTCCGCATCCATTATCTTCAATGCTCACCTGAATCCATTTCTTTCGATTTTCATCAACTTCGGTTTCTTTGATAGATACTGAAAGGATCCCTTTGTAAGACATGGCTTGGATGGCATTAAAAATCAAATTGGTCCAAACTTGGATGAGATCATCAGGATAACAATATAAGAAAACTTGTGAACTCGGATATTCTCGGATGACTTCGATTCCTGATTTGATTTGGCTATTGTATAGGATTAAAACTGTTTCGATATTGGAGATTAAATCGGTCATGGTTTTTTCTCCATATTTATCAAAATGAGAAAAGTTTTTGAGTGCATATAAAATTTTCGAAACACGTTGGATTGATTCCAAAATCGAATTCAAGTTTTGGGTCGTATGTATATATACCATTCCGTAATTAAAGAATTCCAAAAAGTCTTCGTCATGACATAGTTGTTCGATCATTGGCAAACAGTCTTGGACACCTAAATCTACAACTTCCTCAGCAATATATTCAGAATCGTTACAACCTAAATTTTCTAATCTTTCTCGTATGGATTTTTTTACTCTTCGCGCTTCCGAGCCATGAAGGTGATTTCTTTTAATGAATGAACTTACCATCCATTGAAAGTATAACTCGCGTTTTTCTGTTTTTATGGTAGATAATAATTGGATGATTTTGTCTTGGTTTAGGATTTGGTTTTTGATATTTTCTAAGATGAGTTGGCTTGATGCTTGGATTGCTCCCATTGGGTTGTTGATTTCATGTGCAATCCCAGCAATTAACTGACCTAATGATGCCATTTTTTCATTCTGAATCAATTGCGATTGGGTTAATTTAAGTTCATCAATCGTTTTTTCTAATTCATATTTTTGATTGATGATGAGATTATTTTTTTCTTGGATTTCTTTCAATGCAACTTTAATTGACTCAGCTTCGTTAATCAGAGTTAGGTCAATAAAGGACAAAATGAATTTTCCTTCTTCGATTTCCTTTTTGTTCACTTGAATCGGAATTAAAGTTCCATCTTTTTTGATCCCTTCTAGAGAAAAACTTTTGTCTTTGTTATAAATTCCATTCCAAAGTGGGTCCGCAATAATTTCATTTACATATACATTTTGAATGGATTCATAACCAAATAACTTTCTAAATGCAAGGTTTGCATCTATGATCAAATCTCCTTCGGTAATAATGATTGCTTCACTCGCAAAATTATAAAAATTTCGAAATCGTTCTTCCTTACTTTGTAATTTGGATTCAAATTCAAACTTTGCAGATACATTTTCCAATACTCCCACTTGTCTTGGATCAGTGAAGATGTCAGAGTTTATAAATGTTCCTCTATCTTCGATGGGGATATAAATATTGTCTTTTCTGCGAATTCGATAAAATGCGTGATATGGACTTCTAGTCCCAATTGCATCGGCTAGTAACTCTTTTGTAAACATTCGATCATCAGGATGGATTAAATTCAACCAACCTTCGATATCTAAATGGTTGAATTCCTCAATATCATAACCTAAAACAGATTGAATGGCTCCGTCCCATGTGATTTTATCATGTTTGATGTCGTAATCATAAATGATAAGTCCTGTTTGGTTTGCTACTTGATGAAAACGGGCTTCGTTTTCGAGTAAAGCAATCCTTTTTTTTCTGGTGTCATCAATATCTTCAATACTACCTATGATAATATTTTTATCGGTTTCAGAATGGATGGATTTGCCTTGAACACGAACCCAAAAATTTGGATCCCCTGCGATTTCAAGTTCCAAATCAAATGGAGAAAATTCTTTTTCTGCTTTGTTCAAAGCTTCAATGAAGATAGATTTACTAGTTTCCGAAAAGAATTGAATGAAAGATTGGATGGTGGGATTGAATTGGTTTGGATTCACTTTGAGTAAGTGGTATAAATCTGGAGTCCAAAACATTAAATTTGATTGTGTTGTCCATTCCCAAACTCCTGACTTAGAGATACGTCTGATTTCTTCACTCAGTTCATTTTGTTTCTTTAAATCTAATTCAATTCTTTTGGTATTCGTAATATCTTGAGCAACACCCAATACTTCCGTCGGTATTCCATCTTTATTGAAAGAAAAATTGGTTTCCCAAACACGAAACCAATGAACGTTCCCATTTTTATGAAATACTCGAAAGTCAAGAACATAGATATCAGTATTTTTTTCATCTAACATCTTTTTTGCGTGTGTATTGATCAAGTCAAGGTCGTCTGGGTGTAGAATATGTTTGATTAAGAATTCGTAAGTTAAGATTGGTTCAACTTCGAAACCTAAAAAACTTTCGATACTATTGTTTAAATATAAAAATTCGTCTGTAGCTAGGTCTTGGATATAAATGATGGCAGGTAAAGTTTTTGTGACTTTTGATAATAATTTTTCTTTTTCATCTAGTTTTTTTTGTAACTCAAGGATTTGGTCTTTTTTTTGAATCACTCCTTTTGCAAAACGTTTCCCATCTTCTTGGATGTAATTGTATAGCTGGACTTCACAAAAAATTTCTTCCCCAAGGTGGTTGATGTGAACCCAATCAAATTTTACAGTTCCAAATTTGAATCCATCTTCAATGTATTGAAAGGCTAAGACTTCTGAAGGTTGTCCATTTGGTTGGTACTTGGGACTGATATCGATGACAGATAAAGTTAATAATTGTTCTTTTGTGAATCCGAGAACAGAAGTTAATTTTGCATTGCAGTCGATGAAAAGTCCACTTTCTAAGTCAAATACAACAACTGCATTTTCGTCTTGGTCGAAAATAGTTTTGTAAGTGGTTTGGTTCCTATCTTTTAGTAGATTCTCCAAATAGGCGATTTTTTCTTTTGCCTCCTCGAGAGTCATTTCATCATTTGTTTCCATCTGCTTTATGAGATCATTAGTATCCCATGAAAAGGAATTCCTTCAAGACAAAATTTGTAACCAAAACCTGCACTTCTGAAAGCGAAACTGAACCAACACAAATTACGCGGACCAGGGAATCGAATGGAATTTACCAGAAGAGACTTCTGTTCATTTTGGAGGCAATTTTATGAGATGCGTTCACAAGACCGACGTGGCTATAGGTTTGTGGGAAATTACCCCATTGGCTACCTGAAATCGATTCAATGTCTTCACTGAATAATCCTACATGATTTGCATGTTCGCAAACAAATTCAAATAGATGGATTGCTTCTTCTAATCGATCCATAAAAGCAAGAGCTTCAATGTACCAAAACGTACAAACTAAAAATGTAGTTTCTGGTTTTCCAAAGTCGTCTTTATGCAGGTAACGATAGATAAATCCTTCTTTTGTTTTCAATTGTTTTTCAATTGCAAGCAAATGAGATTTCGCTTTGTCTGATTTTGGATCTAAATATCCCAGCGTGATCAGCTGTAACAAACTTGCATCCAAATCTTTTTTCCCTTGTGCTTGTGTATAACAACCGAGTTCAAAGTCATAACAACTTTCAATATTGGAGGAGGCTTCTGCCATTAGATGTTCTGCTTTTTTGATCAGGTCAGTTTTTTCAAGTTTGATAGCAATCTCTTTTGCTGCTTTTGCACCTACCCAATGGAATAGATACGTATAACAATGTTTTTGTGAAAAATTTCGAAACTCCCATAACCCTGCATCTGGTTCGTTCATGGTGATTTGAATTTGGTCTAAAATCTTTTGAATTAGATTTAAATTATGGAATCTATTTTTTTCAGGGATTCTTTCATCCAGATACAAAGGTAAGAGTGACAACAAAATTTGACCATAGGCATCGTTTTGTTTATGAGTATAAGCTGAATTTCCAATTCGAACTGGTTGATTTTTTAAGTATCCATCCAAATCCAAAACCGATTCTTCAATCAGGTTTTCTCCAAATATGCTATACAGTGGTTGGAATCTTCCGTCATCTGCTGGTGTTAGGTTGCTTATGTATTGTGAGTAATGTTCTAGTTCTTCGAATTGTCCAAGATTGGTTAAGGCCAAAAGAGTGTAAAATCCATCGCGTAAC
Organism: Leptospira biflexa serovar Patoc strain 'Patoc 1 (Paris)'; assembly: GCF_000017685.1. Taxonomy (NCBI): domain Bacteria; kingdom Pseudomonadati; phylum Spirochaetota; class Leptospiria; order Leptospirales; family Leptospiraceae; genus Leptospira; species Leptospira biflexa. The sequence continues at coordinate 2,711,764 of NC_010602.1, read as the reverse complement.
CAACAATAACGGTAATCCCAGTTCCTACCGGAATTTGGTGATTCTGGTAGACTTGTCGTGGAGGCAGCAATAATGGCACCCGTTTCTTGGAATTGGTGTAGTTTTAAACATAATGCGGAGCGTATCTGTTGTTTTTGCGCAAAATTAGGAATCGTACAATGTTTAACCCAGTTTTGCCAGTATTGTTTTGTTTTTGAGAGTTCTTCTTCGATGAATTGATGGAGCGGAGTCTCTATTGATTCGGATTCGATGAGAGCAAGATAGATGGTTTGGTTTAGATGGAATTCTTTTTCTTTTAGGATTTGGTTCGGGGATACATTGGATCGTATTTGGAATTGGAATTCATCCGATTTGTATTCAATGCGATCTGCGACAAGGTAGGGATTCAATTTTTGTTTCCCATAGCCATACGATGGCTCAATTTTAATTTGAATTTTGATATCACCAGATATAGGAACTACCTTTCTATAAAAATTGCGATGACAATGTAAGATTCCGTTTTGGTAGTATCGCGGTGCAAAATCGAAGACGGCAAATGATCCTGTTTCTGTATGGATTTCTGTCTTTAGGATATTTGTATTTTCTAAGTAAACCTGATTGGTAGAAATGATTTTTGAACTTGATTGAATACTAAAATTACCACATGTTTTATCTAAAAGGTTCCCAAAAATAGGAGAACTATCAAAATATGGCCAACACATCCAAACAACTTCTGCATGAGTGTTGATATGTGCGATGTAACTTCCGTTTCCTATAATCCCTGTGTTATATTTGTGTAACGTCATGATGAACCTTTGTTAAGTGTTTGATTAAATTTTGTATCCATAGATGAACATCATCTGTTGATTGGAATCGGAATTTTGCGATGGTTTCTGATTTCCCAATTTTGACGCTGATGGCATGATCTGGCAACTCGCGAAACATATCTTCGTCAGTTGTGTCATCTCCAAAAACAAAGGTTTGAATCGAAGTGTTGGGAAGGATTTTTAAAGCAGCTTTCCCTTTTCCAGTTCCGTATTCTCTCACTTCTATGATTTTGTTTCCTCTTTGGACAAAAAAACCGCTGTTTGATGATATTTGGGATAGTTCGTCTAACATTTCTCTTGCGGCATTTAATCCTATATCAGGATCTGCATTTCTAAAATGCCAAACGAGCGAAAATTCTTTTTCCTCTGTGAAGGAACCTGGAACTCGTTTCGAAAATTCTTCTAAATGTGATTTGATTTCTTTTTTCCATTCCGCATTGGAAAAAAATAATGCCTGCCATTCTGTTTGATTGGGAGCTCGGTGCCAAGCTCCATGTTCTGCTACTAAATGGAAGGGCATGTCAAAAAATATTGATTCTAAAAATTTGCGATCCCTTCCGCTGATGATCGCAACCGAGACATTGGAAAACTTTGATAGTTGAGTGAGGGAATTCACAAGTTCCTTGGAAGGGACTGCTAAATGAGGGAAGGACTGGAATGGAACCAATGTGCCATCATAATCAAACAAAATGAAAATTGGAGAATTGGATTTCGGAAGTAACGAATCAGAGTGAGGGGGAATCGATTTTGTTTGGAAGTTTAAGTTTTGATTTGCTGTCTCTTCTGTTTCGTTAAAGATTTTTTTTGCCCACTCCATGACTGAATTCTCTTTTAAACGAGAAACCATCACTTGGTTACGGATATTAATTTCTGATTCTTCCATCTCGATGGCTTCTTTGATTGCATCTGCCATCCCACTCAAATCATTGGGATTCACTAGGATGGCTTCTGGTAATTCTGCAGACGCACCAGCCATCTCACTTAGTACCAACATCCCATTTTTTTGTGACACCAAAAATTCTTTTGCCACTAAATTCATTCCATCTCGAAAAGGTGTGACTAACATAACATGAGTGTTTTTATATAACGGAACTAGTTCTTCAAATGGAAATCCTTTGTACTGATACAAAATAGGTGTCCAATCTAACGTACCAAAACTCCCATTGATGGCACCTATCTTTTCATCGATGGCACGTTTCATGGATTGGTAGGAGGATACGTCTGTTCGAGAGGGGACAAGAACCAAAACAAGTTTACATTTTTTGATCCATTGGGGGTTATTTTTTAAAAACAATTCGAATGCGTTTAATCTTTGTAAGACTCCTTTTGTATAATCCAATCTGTCAACGGAAAGGATTTGTTTCAGATTTTTGTGGTTCACATTGATTTGGTTTGCGATGGTTTCACATTCGTCTGAGTTTGCATACTTGGAGAATTGTTCTACATTGATACCCATAGGGAAAGCAGCTGCCTTAGTTAGGTGGTTTTGAAAGTATATGATACCTCTTTCATTTTCAATTCCTAAACAGCGAAGTAGGGATCGTAAGAAATATTGAGTGTAACTTTGTGTATGAAATCCAATGAGATCTGCACCCAAAACTCCTTCGAGTATTTTGCTTCGGATTCGTTCTGGGAGTAAACGAAAGACTTCAAAGGTAGGGAAGGGTATGTGTAAGAAAAAAGATAAAAGGATATTTGGGAATTCACTCCTTAAGATTCCAGGGAGAAGGAATAGATGGTAATCATGCACCCAAACCCAATCTCCAGGTTGGTAAATTTCTTTTATGGCTTTTGCAAATTCTTGGTTTGCTTCTTCATAAGAGGCAAAGGTTAAATCAGAAAACTCACAATTAGCAGTGAAATAATGGAAGAGGGGCCAAATGGTTTTGTTACAAAAGCCATTGTAAAAAGAATCGGCTAACTTTTGTTTTAGAAACACTGGGATTGTTCCATGTTCCTCCAACATTTTTTTGGAATAGTTTCGTTGTTCTTTTTCTGGGATGGATTTACCAGGCCAGCCCACCCAAACCACTTCATTTCCAAGTGATTTCCAACGGGAAAGAAAACTAGAAAGACCAGTGGCAAGTCCACCGACATTGGGTGTTCCGTCCCATTGGACTGGTAACCTGTTGGATACAAGGATCAGTCTCATGTTTCAATGAGAACAGATGAAAACTATATGGCAAGGGGTTTCTTTGAAAAAAATGATATTTGAAATATCTAATATTCTTTCTATAAACTCATTAGACTTATGATGCGAGTGGATGGTTCTAAAAAATATGTAACGAATCGAAAAATCATGATGGCATTTGGATCAGAAGATGGAATACAATTATACAACTCTACACAATGGATCCAAATGTAATGGGGATCCAAAATTTTACGTTAGGTGGCATATCATCCGAAGGTAAGTTGTGGTGATTCCATGGTCGCTCAACTGGATTTGGAACCAAAGAAAAAGGAAATTCCCTAAGATTGAACTTCCAGATCTTGGAGTCTGTTCTGCGGCAGGGATCGCAGTGGAAATCGGAGCGTAGTGGAGATTGGAACGAAGAGCCCGGTCCTTTTGAAAACGGATTTGGCAATCAAAATGATTCGGAGCCGCCCCAACCCAAAATGGGAATTTTCTGCCTAAGTTTTGGTGCCATTGGCGCCGAGAGATCCAATTTTGAAACCATACAAACCCTTTCCCCTTGACATTCTGCCCAAATTCCAGATCCTGACAGGAAAGCTAGAGAAAGGTGCTTTTGGATGAACAAAACCCAGATGGGGAACCTACTTTTGGTACTTTTTTTGGGACTAATGGCGGGAGCTGTGGCAGGAGTTGTCTTAGACAGACTCTTTGGCACAAATACTCTTTCCAAGTTTTTGTTCGAGTCACCAGTATCTTTTGAGCTTTATATAATTAAAGTCGAGTTCCAGCTAACCCCTGCAAGTATCGTTGGTCTTGTAGCGTCTGGATATCTCGCACTAAAAAAGGGGTAAGTATGTCAGTAATTTCCATGAAAAGTCTGCTAGAAGCAGGCGTACACTTCGGTCACCAAACACGTCGTTGGAATCCAAAAATGAGTCCTTATGTTTATACGGCTCGTAACGGGATCCACATCATTGACCTTCAAAAAACAGTTCAAAAAACAAAAGAAGCTTACGATGCTTTGAAAAAACTTACCGGCCAAGGTAAAAAAGTTTTGTTTGTGGGAACTAAAAAACAAGCTCGCGGTGCGATTGAAAGAGCAGCACAAGCATGTAGTATGTATTATGTATCTAACCGTTGGTTAGGTGGACTTTTAACAAACTGGAATACTGTAAAGAAGTCAATTGCTCGTTTGAAACGACTTGAGCAAATGGAAGAGAACAACTCTTTCGAACAAGAAGCTAGAACAAAAAAAGAAGCACTTTCCCTCAAACGTGAGTTAGAGAAACTCCGCCAAACACTTGGTGGGATTAAGGATATGGCTGTTGTTCCTGAAATTCTTTTTGTCATCGATCCTAAAAAAGAAGAAATTGCTGTCAAAGAAGCAAAAAAACTTGGTTTGAAAGTGTTTGCTGTGATTGATACAAACTGTGATCCAGAACCAATCGATTACCCAATTCCAGGTAACGATGATGCGATCCGTGCCATTTCTTTATTCCTTGATACAATGGCAAATGCTGTCCTTGAAGGAACAGGTGGAGAAGTCATCCAAACGAATTTTGCAGAAGATATGGACGCAGAACAACTTGCTCTTGAATACCAAGGTGAGTATGATGAGTCCGGAAAATTCATTATGGACGATGAACTTCCTCCAGTCGCAAAAGACATCCCAGTGGATCCAGAAGCTGCTAAAAAAGTAGCAGAAGCTGTCGTAGAAGTTGTAACAGAAGAAAAACCAGCAGAAGGTAAAGAGTAATGGCTGTTAGCTCCGAACAAATCAAAGATCTCCGCGAACGTACGGGCGCGGGAATGATGGACTGCAAAAAAGCCCTCGAAGAAAAGGGTGGCGATATTGAAAAAGCAGTTACCTATTTAAGAGAAAAAGGTTTAGCGAAAGCGGCAAAACGAGCTGGTCGCGAAACTGGCGAAGGGAAAGTGATCGCTTATGTTCACGGAACAGGGAAAACAGGAGTTCTAGTGGAACTTAACTGTGAAACTGATTTCGTTGCAAACAACGAAGCGTTTGAAGCCCTTGGCAAAGAGATTGCATTGCAAATCACTGCGATGAGCCCACTGTATGTGAGCGAAGAATCCATTCCCAAGTCTGAAATCGAAAATGAGATGAGTGTGCAAAAAGCACTTCTTGAAAAAGAAGGGAAAAAGGCAGACCAAATTGAGAAGATCCTTCCTGGTAAAATGAAAAAATACTATGAAGACATTTGTCTCATCCACCAAAAATCAATCCGTGACAACTCCAAAACCATCAATGACCTGCTCCAAGAGGCCATTGCAAAATTTGGAGAGAACATTACTGTTGGTAGGTTCTCGAGGTTCCAAGTAGGTGGGAACTAGTCCGCGTTTCAAACGAATCCTCATTAAAATCTCCGGCGAGGCACTCGCCGGTGAGGGTGAACTTGGTATTGATACCAACAAAACATTCTCACTTGCCGGACAAATCAAAGAAGTTCATGACTTAGGTCTCGAGGTTGCTGTGGTTGTTGGCGGTGGGAATATGATCCGCGGCGAAACATTAGCAAAGTCGGGAATGGACCGAGCCACTGCCGATTATATGGGTATGCTTGGTACCATCATGAATGGACTCGCCTTACAAGATGCATGCGAAAAACAAGGGATGTTTACCCGGGTTCTTTCCGCCATCGAAATGAAATCTGTTGCAGAACCTTACATTCGTAGACGAGCGGTTCGCCACTTAGAAAAAAATCGTGTGATTATTTTTGCTGGTGGAACAGGAAATCCATACTTTACAACAGACACAACGGCCTCTTTACGGGCAGTGGAAGTTGGTTGTGAAGTAATTTTAAAGGCAACGAAAGTGGATGGTGTGTACACAGCCGATCCAAAAAAAGATCCAAGTGCAAAACGGTATTTACAAGTTTCCTTTATGGAGTCCATCAAACACCGCTTAAAGGTAATGGATTCAACTGCACTCAGTCTATGTATGGATAATAATATGCCCATCATAGTGTTTGATATTTTTAAAGCAGGTAATTTAAGAAAATTGATCGATGGGGAACCAATTGGTACACTCATCTCCAATTCAGAGGAAGTGATTCTAGATGGTAGATGAAATTATAAAATCCATGCAGTCCAAAATGGACAAAACAGTTGATGCCTTAAAAAAAGATTTTGGTACAATTCGTACGGGAAAAGCAAACCCTATGATGGTGGAAGATGTGAGAGTGGACTACTACGGAACACTCACTCCCTTAAACCAACTTGGTAAAATTGCATGCCCGGAACCGCGCGTGATTCTCATCACTCCTTTTGAAAAAGGAATGTTGAAAGACATCGAAAAAGCAATTTTTGCAGCAAGTCTTGGACTCACACCGAATAACGATGGCTCCAGCATTCGTATCAATATCCCTGAACTCACGGGAGAAAGACGAAAAGAGCTCGCAAAAGTGGTGAAACAAAAAGCGGAAGAAAAAAAAGTTGCGATTCGTAACATCCGTCGCGATGCCAATGATGAATTGAAAAAACACCAATCAGAAATGTCCCAAGATGAAGTGAAAGGCCACCAAGACAAAATCCAAAAAATTACGGATTCTTATATTGCCAAATTGGGAGATTTAGAAAAGGAAAAAGAAAAAGAGATCACAACTCTTTAATTTCCTATGAAGTTGCATACGATCCCCGCGCACATTGCTGTCATTATGGACGGAAATGGTAGGTGGGCGGAAAACCAAGGGAAAAAAAGAACCGAAGGCCATAGAGAAGGGGCAAATGCAATTGATCGCCTCTTGGATGTGGCCTTGGAATATAAAATCCCAAATATTTCCCTTTATGCCTTTTCCACAGAAAATTGGAAACGTCCTATCACTGAAATCCAAGCCATCTTTGGTCTGTTAGTTGAGTTTATTGAAACTCGCCTTGATACCATCCACGCAAAAGGCATTCGTATCCATCACAGTGGTGCCAGGAATAAACTTTCCAAAACAGTTCTCAAAAAAATCGACCACGCAATGGCCGTGACCAAAAAAAACAAAAAACTGACTGCTAACTTTTGTTTGAACTATGGTGGGCATGAAGAAATTTTGAGTAATTTTTCACGTGTGATGGCGGCACGTAAGGCCAAAAAAGAAACTTTGGACAAACCCATTTCCCCCAAAGAATTTGAAAAATATTTGTATACATCCCCTTTGCCACCCGTAGATTTATTGATCAGAACTGCGGGCGAACAAAGGATTTCTAACTTTCTATTATGGCAAAGTGCATATGCAGAAATGTATTTTACGAGTACACTTTGGCCTGACTTTGGAAGGACCTCACTCGAGGAAGCTCTTCTTTTTTTTGATTCCCGAAAACGTAAATTTGGTGGTTTGTTATGAGTGAAACGACACTCCGTATTTTGTCTGCAATTGTACTCACTTTTGTATATGTATTCATGATCTTTCATAGTTCCTGGTACTACTTGGAATTTTATACCTTTGGTGTTGTGATGATTTATCTCGGATTAAAAGAGTTGTATGCCTTCTGCAAAACAGAAGAATCCAAACCATTTTTTGGAACTGGGTTACTCTTTTCCCTTTTGATCTTTACTGTGTATTACATCCAATTTTTGGGACTACAGTTTGAGGTCACACCTCCTGGATTTGTATTAGAGTTTTCCAAAATATTACGAGAAGGTTTCCATCCGATTCCTTTTTTGTTAGTGGCACTCTCCATTACGGTTTGGATATTACAAATCCTGAAACGACCGTTAGATGGTGCACTTTTCTCAGTCGGTGGAACCATGCTTGGTCCTATTTATATCGCGATTCCGATTGGGCATTTTTTATTGTTACTTGCACTTCCGTTTGGAGCTTATTATATCTTCCTCGTTTCTGTGATCACATTTATGAGTGATGCGGGTGCGTATTTTGGTGGTCGTTGGTTTGGAAAACACCCAGCCGGCTTAAAAATTTCCCCGAAAAAAACATGGGAAGGATATGTTGTTGGAAACCTAACGGCTGTCATTGGGGCACAAGTTTTAAATTTTACTTGGGAACATTTCAGCGGTGTGAAGTTACCAGTGGGAATTTTAGAGACCATTATCTTATCCTTTGTGATTTCTGTGATTTCTGTCATGGGAGATTTGGCAGAGTCAGCCATGAAACGGGATGCCAAAATCAAAGACTCAGGAAGTCTTATCCCTGGCCACGGCGGAATTCTCGATTTAGCAGATGCACTCCTTTTCACTGTGCCTGCGATTTATTATTATTTAGTTTTCAAAGGTTTCCTTGGATTCCCCGTCTGATTCATTTGAATCAGACTGTCTAAGTTCTATATGGTAGGTGTTTCGGTATTAGGAATCTCTGGTTCTGTTGGTACTTCCACAGTGAAGGTACTCCGACAATTCCCTGACCAATTTGATTTACGTAGTTTTTCCGTTCATTCCAATTGGAATGTAGCAAAGGCCTTGGTAGAAGAATTTTCTCCAGAAGTCATTTGTATCACAGATCCCAAGTTAGTGGGGAAGTTTGGCGATTCGTATCTCTCAACAAAAATTTTGTATGGAGATAAAGCACTCATTGATTTGGTACAATTGCCATCTGTTGGTGTGGTGGTGACGGCAGTGATGGGAGCACGCGGAGTGTTACCAACGATTGCTGCCATTGAAGCCGGGAAAAAAATTGCCATCGCCAATAAGGAAACGCTTGTTACCTTTGGACCTCTTATCAATCGATTGGTGGCAAAACACAATACCGTCATGGTCCCTGTGGATTCTGAACACAATGCACTCTTCCAACTCATCGAAAGAGAAACAAGGTCCAATATCCGAGCTATCACTCTCACGGCTTCGGGAGGAAGTTTTCGAACCCTTCCCTTGGAAGCATTGGAACATGTATCCGTAAAACAGGCGCTCAATCATCCTACTTGGTCCATGGGTCCCAAAATCACAGTGGATTCAGCAGGTCTTATCAACAAAGGATTAGAAGTGATCGAAGCGCATTTTCTTTTTGGATTTTCGTATGACGAGATCGAGGTGGTGATTCATCCTCAGTCAATCACCCACGGGATCATCGAAACGACAGACGGTGCTTGTTTGTTATATGCAAGCCATCCCGATATGGTCTATCCCATTGCTCACTCTTTATTTTATCCCAATCCAACACCTCAAATGCTCATCGAACGAAAACCTTCGACTTGGAACACGTTTGAATTTTTCCCACCAGATACGAAGCGATATCCGGGATTGTTACTGGCCTACCAAGCAGGGAAAGCAGGTGGTGCGGCTCCAGGTATCTTTAATGCCGCAAACGAAGAGGCAGTCGCTTTATTTTTAGAAGAAAAAATTTCTTTCACCACAATTCCAAGGCTCATCGAGTCGGCTCTGAACCAAATTGAGAACGTATTTCCAGAAACGTTAGATGGGTATTTGGAAAAAGACCAAGAAACACGAAATTATATCCAAAGAGAATTTAATCAAGGGGGAGTGACTACATGATCATAATGATACTTGGCGCTGTATTCATGTTGGCTGTATCGATTTTTATCCATGAATTGGGGCACCTCTTATGTGGAAAATTGGTGGGCGTTGAAGCCCGCATATTTTCGTTAGGTTACGGAAAAGGGATTTGGAAAAAAAGGATTGGAAAAACCATCTACCAAATCACTGCCATCCCAGTGGGTGGTTATGTTTTGTTTCGTGGAGATGATTATAGCAAAAACAAAAAACCAAGGCAAGGTGATTTGCTTGCCACACCTCCACTGCGAAGGATGATCCCTGTACTCGGTGGTCCTTTCGCCAATTTGGTGTTAGGTTTTATATTATTGTTTATTTTAGAACTATCGGGTGATAGTCCTTCTTCGAATCGTATTTTCATAGAAGATGCAAATAAGGTTGCAAGCCCCGCATACAGTGCTGGCCTTCGAACTGGTGATTTGATCCTTTCTGTAAATGGAAAACCAACAGAAAGTTTTGAAGATATTTTCACCAATGTGAGTTTGACATCAGGGGATCCGATTGAAGTCACTTTCAAACGTGGCGAAGAAACCAAGTCCGTTTCGATCGTTCCCAATTTGTATTCGGCTGGTGGACACCCGACCATTGGTGTCATGCCATACGGCGAAAGAAGGGTAGTCGCAACCTTTACCTATGGAGAACAAATCGGCCATTTTATGGCAAATGTTTTAGATAAAGAAGACAAATCTTCAGCCTATTTCCAGGAAAAAATAGAAGAACGGAAAACGGAAATCCCAGAAGAACTTCTAAAACAACATGAAATCGCAGAACGGGAAAAATCGCTCAGACGTCGAGCTTTGTCTTTTTTAAAAGATGGAGACATGATCCTCACTGTAGCGGGTGTAGACGTTCATACGGTTCCTGAATTACAAACAGAATTAGGAAAACACCAAGGAAAAACCATTCCTGTGGAAGTGGAACGAAAAACTTACCCACTCCTCACACCTTGGGCAACTGAAAAAGTAACGATTCAAATTCCAGTGTTAGGTGCCAATGTATTTGAATTTTGGAATATTGAACACCCAAAATTTCCAGAATTGGCAATCCCTTATTTTCGATTGGATAGTTATGACGCTGAAATCGAAAATCGTCTCTCGAATTTAAAAATCCAGAACCAAATGTTTGATTCCTCTGATTCGTTAACCAACTATTTGAAAACGAATGTTGGCAGAAAAGAAATTTGGATTGGGAATATGAGATACTTCGCTGATGTGAATTTAAAACCCATTGGTTTACTTGGATTTCGAGCTTCCATGAAATTTGAAGCTGAAAAATTACAAAAGGAATCTACCGTATACTCTTCGTTTGTTGGTGCTGGAAATAAAGTGTATGAGAATGTTTCCACAACCTTAAAAGGGATTGGGATGTTGTTTTCGGGTTTGTTGTCTCCAAAAGAAAATTTATCTGGACCCATCGGGATTGTGCAAATCGCAGGGATTAGTTTGGAATATGGTTGGGTGACCTACCTTGATTTTGTTGCTAAAATTTCGTTGGCACTTATGGTCATGAATTTACTTCCCATCCCCATGGCTGACGGCGGACACATTGTACTCTATGCATATGAAGCTATCACAGGAAGACCACTTCCTAGAAAAGCCATTGAAGCCATCTTCCGTTTGGGATTTTTCTTTCTCATCGGACTTGGTCTTTATGTATCCTTTAATGATGTGATGCGTATTTTTTAAAGTATACTTTGAATTGTTAGATTGTTAATCAAAAAGAGAAAATTGATATGAAAGCTAGTTCCTATTTAATCCCTACTGCCAAAGAAGACCCACAAGATGCGGTGGTTGCGTCTCATAAATTGATGATGCGAGCGGGGCTCATTCGTAAATCAGCGGCGGGACTATATTCGTATTTGCCACTGGGCTTAAGAGTCCTTCGCAAAATTGAAGGCATTGTCAGAAAGGAAATGGACAAAGCAGGTGGTCTGGAATTCCAACTTCCCATTTTAACCCCAAGTGAAATTTGGAAAGAGTCTGGTCGTTGGGACAAAATGGGAAAAGAAATGTTTCGATTGAAGGACCGACATGACAACGAAAGTTGCCTTGGTCCCACTCACGAAGAATCCTTTTGTGTCCTTGTAAAACCCATGGTGCGTTCTTATAAAGATTTACCTATCAATGTATACCAAATTCATACAAAGTTCAGAGATGAAATCAGACCTCGTTTTGGAGTGATTCGTTCTCGGGAATTTACGATGAAGGATGCATACTCGTTTCATCTGGATGACGAATCCTTAGACAAAACTTACCAAACCATGCGTAAAACTTACAGAAGGATCTTTGCAGGGATGGGACTCACAACGATCCCTGTGCAAGCGGATTCAGGGAATATGGGTGGCTCAGCTTCCGAAGAATTTATGGTCGTGTCACCAATTGGTGAAGAAACCCTCACTATTTGTCCTTCCTGTCATTATTCGGGCAATATCGAAAAAACTCCTGTGATCGTTAACAGAAATGCAACAAAACAGGTGTTCGATGGCAAAGGAAAACTTCACACTCCAGCTAAAAAATCCATTACAGAAGTAGCCGAATTTTTAAATACTAAAGAAGAAAACCTTTTGAAAGCTGTGGCAGTTGTTGCCGATGGACAGTATATCCTTGTCTTTTTAGAGGGTGACCGCGAGCTAAACGAAAACAAACTAAAAAATCATTTGGGTTGCAATGAACTGAGACCAATGGGACCAGCTGAAATGGAAAAACTAGGACTTGTTCCAGGTTTTATCGGGCCAGGGTTTCCTAAGTCAGAATCACTCAAAATTTACATTGATGCCTTACTTGATTGGAATTTTTCCTACATAGCAGGTGGTAATGAAATAGATCACCACATTGCGGGCGTTCAACTCACTTCTATTTTCAAAGAAGAAGAGGTCACAAAGATTGATATCTCTCAGGCAAAAGTTGGTGACCCATGCCCATCTTGCGGAACTGGACTTACGGCGGAAAAAGGAATCGAAGTGGGTCATATCTTCAAACTCGGTCAAAAGTATTCCAAAGCATTCGATATCACCGTTCTCAATGACAAAGGAAAGGCAACGACAACAACGATGGGTTGTTATGGGATTGGAGTGAACCGTTGTATGGCCACTGTCATTGAACAATGTAATGATGAGAAGGGGATCTTTTGGCCAGTCTCTATCGCACCGTTTACTGTTTGTTTGGTGAGTATTGCCAAAAATCCAGATGACATAGCCAAAATCGAAACGATCTACAAATCACTTGTAGAGTCGGGGATTGAAGTTTTGTGGGATGATCGTGATTTAGGTCCTGGGTTTAAATTCAAAGATTCCGAACTCATCGGATTTCCGATCCGAATCACTTTAGGGAAAGGATTTTTAGAAAAAAATGAAATTACCATTCTAGATCGAAAGTCCATGGCCGAGGATACCTTGGTGTATACGACAAACGAAGAATTAGTGACCCATCTCAAATTGAAGATTTCCCAACTGGAAGAAACCATTGAGAAGGAAGTATCCCTTGCGGGAACATGAACTTCTTTTTAGTTTTTTTTTTGAAAGTGAAGGAATGGGTCGATAAAAAACGGTCTTTGTGATAAACAGAGGTCATTGGGTGGCGGGTGGATAACCCCACCCAGTTCGATACGGGCGGGGAAATCTACCGAAAAAATCCCCCACCTCCCCCAAAAGAAGCAGTTTTCATATTCACCTATCCCGCTATCTTGGGACATATGGGCAAAAACCAACCTGGATATTTTGGAGAATTTGGTGGCAGATACGCACCCGAAATTCTAACCGAAGCTCTCGAAGAGCTTGAATCCACCTATCAAAAGTTAAAGAAGAGTAAAAAGTTCAAAAAAGAATTGGAGTTTTACTTACAGAACTATGTCGGAAGACCTAGCCCTTTAACTTATGCAGAACGTCTCACCAAACAATGGGGAGGTGCTCGTATATGGCTAAAACGTGAAGACTTAAATCATACAGGTGCACATAAAATTAACAACGCCATTGGACAGGCGTTAATTGCAAAATTTATGGGCAAAAAAAGAATCATCGCGGAAACAGGTGCAGGCCAACACGGCTTAGCCACAGCGACAGTGGGTGCCATGTTCGGAATGGAAACCGTTGTTTACATGGGTGCGGTGGATGTTGAAAGGCAAAATCTAAATGCAAAAAAAATAGAGATGTTAGGTGCCAAAATTTTACCTGTGACTGCAGGTGAGGCAACTTTGAAAGAAGCAACTAGTGAAGCCATGCGTGACTGGGCATTAAACGTTTCCACAACTCACTACATCGTAGGCTCAGCGATTGGACCACATCCTTTCCCTACCATCGTACGTGATTTACAATCCATCATCGGTAAGGAAGCAAGATCACAATTCAAAAAAAGAAATCATAATCTCCCACATGCCATCGTTGCCTGTGTGGGCGGTGGGTCTAATGCCATTGGTATGTTCCATGCATTTCTAAAGGACAAACATGTTGCCATTTACGGTGCGGAAGCAGGTGGGCTAGGTCCAAAACCAGGCGAACATTCTGCAACTTTAACCTATGGGAAAACCGGTTTTTTACATGGAACCAAAACTCTTATCATCCAGGATGAGGCAGGTCAAATTGTTCCGGCTCATTCCGTATCTGCAGGACTCGACTATCCAGGAGTCGGACCAGAACACGCTTATCTGTCACAAACCAAACGAGTGGATTATCGTATGGTGACAGACGAACAGGCATTAGATTGTTTTTTGGAAGTGACTCGTGTAGAAGGAATCATTCCTGCGTTAGAAACAGCGCATGCTTTTTATGTAGCAAGAGATGTTGCAAAGGATTTAGGAAAAAAGAAAGACCTAATCATTTGTTTGTCCGGGCGAGGTGATAAAGATGTTACGGAAGTTTTGCGGATACTAGGTGAAAGAAGCAAATGAGTAAAATAAAAGAACTTTTTGAAAGTGGGAAATTTAAATCCGCATTTATTCCTTATTTTACATTGGGTGATCCAAACTACAATGATTCCATTGAGTTTGGGAAAACCATCTTAGATGGAGGAGCCGACATTTTAGAATTAGGAATTCCTTTTTCAGATCCTGTGGCGGACGGTCCCGTGATCCAAAGGGCGGTGGCACGTTCTTTAAAAAACAAGTTTTCTTTTGATGAAATTTTTCGTGTCACCAAACAAATCCATCTTCATAAACAAGAAACCCCACTTGTGTATCTCACGTACTTTAATCCCATCTATCATTGTGGGATTACAAAGTTTTTGGATAATGCAAAAGATTCGGGTGTTGTGGGACTTGTGATTCCCGATTTGCCTTTTGACACAATCGAAAGCGAAACACTTTTCCAAGAATTAAGACTTAGGGATATGGATTTAATTCATCTCGTCACACCAGCATCGACCAAAAAACGAATTGAAGCTCTAAGGAAAACATCTACAGGATTTATCTACTATGTGACTTCCTTTGGTGTGACAGGAGAGCGCCGTGAGTTTTCTGTCGACTTAAAGGAAAGGATTCGTTTCTTAAAAGATACGATCCAACTTCCCATTTGCGCTGGATTTGGAATCTCCACCCCCGAACAAGCAAGTCAAATTGCCGGGTATGCGGACGGAATCATCATCGGATCTGCCATCCAAAGGGTCATCGAAGAGAATGGGCAAGACGCTTCCAAAGCAAAAAATGTTTTGGCGGACTACATAACAAAGATTCGGGCATCAATTTCCTAAATTTTTTTCCGAAATCACTCAAAAACATTTGAGTCTCTTTAAAAAATCCGAGAGAATGGTCGGAAATTCCTTAACGAATAAAGAGGCTCTATGTCCGACAAAGAATCAAAATCGCTTTCGATTTTAGATTACCTCAGTGTTGCAGTTGCCACCCTTGGGTCACTTGGTGTGATCGTTTCTGTCGTCATGACAGGATGGGTATATGAGTATTCCTTCCTAGTTGGTGGGATGCTCGTACTGCTATCTTCATCTTACTTTGTTTACAAAATCATTGAAAAAGTTTCTAAAGACAAACAAAGATCAGGGGCTATCTGGTTATCATATGTAATTGCAATTTTTATGTATACCATGGTAAATACCTTCCAACCTCTTAAGGAGTTGGAAGAAAATTCCATTTCATTTCGGTTTCAATTTTTACGAGGTACCAATACAAAAACAGAAAGTGAAGGGGACACGGGTAGGATTGAATACATCCAATACCAACCACCCGCAAAAGCCAGAAAGGATATCAATATCATTGGTATCACAACAGAATCTTTAGAAAAACTACAAGGAACTTGGCCACTTCCATGGAGCTATTATTCTGATATCATTGAAACATTCAAAGATTCAAACAACATTCTGATGTTCGATATTTTCTTCGTTGATTATAAACCCGGCCAAACGGAAGAGATGGTCACTGCATTGCAAAAAAATCGCAATGTTTTATTTGACTACCCTATGGAAGTCAGTGCGGAATCCAAAGAAGCAGTTCTCAATTTAGAAAAACGAATTGATATCTTAAGAAAGTTTCAAATTAAAAATGTCATCGATGAAAACGATGGTGGTATCTCTTGGGTTAAATTCCCACAACCACCCATCGAACCGATCGGTGAGTTATCAGCTGGTCTTGGTTTTGCGAACGTAAAAAAAGATGAGTCTGGTCTCAACAGAAAGATGCCACTTGTTGTTAAGGTTTATAACTCTGGACGTGACAGAGAAACTGAATATTTCCCTTCCATCGACTTACTCATTGTTTGCCAATACTACGGTATCAACGTACAAAATGATGTAGAAGTGAATATGGGCCATTATGTTAAACTCAAAAACATTCCAAACAAAATCATTCGAGAGTTTAATGTAAAAGCACGTAAATTTGAAGAACGTGATGTGATGCATATCCCGAATGAAAATAGGGAAGTGGTCATACCTATCGACTGGGAAGGGCAAATGGAAATCAATTTTGTGGGAGGAAGGTATTCTTTCAAACAAAATGAGATCTTTGAAGTGACAAACGATTGGAATCAAGAATTACTCGAAGCAAACCAAATTAATAACAAAATTTTCCTAGTTGCGATGTATTATGCAACTGGTCGCGGGGCTTCCAAAGACTCCCACTTATCTCCGTTTGGTGATATGTCAGGGATTGAACACCACGCACATGCTGTAAACACCATTCTAAACCAAGACTTTTTGTCCACAGTTCCGAATTGGGGGATCTTTCTCATTTATGTAGCTCTTGGTGTTATGATTGGATTTTTACAACCACGTGTGAAAACCCATATTGGTTTTGCGATCATGTTAACTCAGTTATTACTTTATGTGATAGCCGCTCTTTATATTTTCCAAGCTTTCAACCTGATCACCGTTTTACCATCAGTCACCATCGAACAGATTGTGGTCTTTGTGGCCATCATCGGATTTAGGATCTTAACAGAAGAAGAGAACGTAAAATACATCCGACAAACCTTTTCCAAATTCGTATCCAAAGACGTTGTGGATGAACTCCTCAAACACCCGGACAATTTGGCACTTGGTGGGTCCAAACGAGAGATCACCATTTTTTTCTCTGACGTTCGTGGGTTCACGACCATTTCCGAACAATTGGGACCGGAAGACCTCGTGAAGTTACTGAACGAATACCTTTCTGCCATGACGGACATCATCATTGAATACAAAGGAACCATCGATAAGTACATGGGTGATGCCATCATGGCATTCTGGGGAGCTCCAGTACCGTTGGAAGACCATGCTTATTATGCTTGCGTCGCTGCATTAGCACAGCTTGACCACTTAAAAGTACTCCAACAAAAGTGGGCTGAACGGCATGTCCCAGTGATCGACATTGGTTGTGGGCTCAACTCAGGCCCTGCAGTTGTTGGGAACATGGGTTCATCTCATAGGATGGAATACACTTGTATGGGAGATACGATCAACCTCGGATCTCGCTTGGAAGGTTCGAATAAGATGTACACGACAAATATCATCATCTCGGAATACACCTATGAAAAAGTAAAAGACCGAGTGGTGACACGAGAGCTTGATTTGGTGCGTGTAAAAGGAAAAACCCAACCTGTTCGGATTTACGAATTGCTTGGAATCACAAACCCAGAAGATATGGAGAAAATGAAGCGGCCACTCCAAAAGGCGGCAACATGAAGTTTCAATGCCATCGTATCCATATCTCGACAAAATCAATTTCCCACAAGACCTTAGAAACCTAAAGGAAGCGGATCTCCCTGCGGTCTGCCATGACCTCAGGGAATACATCATCGACACCCTCTCCGACGTGGGAGGGCATTTCGCCAGTAACCTAGGAGTCGTGGAACTTACCGTTGCCCTTCACTACGTTTTCCAAACACCGAAAGACAAAATCATCTGGGACGTTGGCCACCAAACCTATCCTCATAAAATCCTGACAGGTCGAAAAAAAGAACTGCCAACGGTTCGTAAATGGTTGGGCCTTTCTGGATTTCCCAAACGAGAAGAATCTGAATATGATTTGTACAATACAGGCCATGCGGGAACTTCTATCTCCCAAGCCTTAGGTGAAGCCTGTGCCAGGGACTTAATGGGTGAATCCTACAAAGTGGCGGCAGTGATTGGAGACGCCTCCATTGCCACGGGTATGGCACTGGAAGCCATGAACCATGGAGGGCATATCAAACCCAACATGTTAGTCATCTTAAATGACAACTACATGTCCATCTCCAAAAATGTCGGGTCCATTTCTAATTATTTGAATCGAATCATTTCTTCTCAAGTGTACAATAAGGGAAAAACTGCTATTTACAGTTTTTTAAAATGGATTCCGCTGATTGGTCCCGCCTTGCAGGCATTAGCTCATAACATGGAAACATCGTTTAAACATTTTATGATGCGCCCTGGTGGACTCTTCGAAGATTTGGGATTTACTTATTTTGGTCCCATTGATGGACACGACGTAAACCGCGTGGTCCAAATGTTACAAAACCTTTCCAAAATCCAAGGTCCCATTCTGCTCCATGTCCTCACTCAAAAAGGCAAAGGATACAAACCAGCGGAAGCTGACCCTATCAAATACCATGGAGTCACACCGTTTAACAAAGAATCAGGGAAAATGACTTCGGCTGATGCCAATAAAATTGGACTCTCTAAAATTGTGGGAAAAACTCTGATGGATCTCACAAACAAAGACAAACGAATTGCGGTGATCACTCCTGCCATGATTGAAGGGTCAGGACTACGTGATTTTCAGGAGGCATATCCAAATCATACATTTGATGTAGGGATCGCCGAACAACACTCCGTTGCCTTTGCTGGTGCCATGACAAATGGTGGTGCCATCCCATTTATGTGTATTTATTCTACCTTTCTCACAAGAGCAATGGACCAATTGGTAGAAGATGTATCCCTTATGAATTTGCCAGTTCGGTTTGTCATTGATCGAGCAGGGATTGTGGGACCCGATGGAGAAACCCACCAAGGTTTGTCTGATTTAGGGTATCTGGCAGGGCTTCCCAATATGGACATCATCGTTCCCAGTTCCGCGCAAGACATCATCGATAGCCTTCATTTTATGAAGGATTATTCGGAGCATCCGATCGCAATTCGATTCCCAAAAGACAATGGCGACTTACGAGAATTAAAGTTCGAGAAACCGAACCAAATCACGAAAGCAAAAGCAAGAGTGGTGACGGAAGGAGAAGATTTACTAATCCTTTCCCTTGGATTTATGTTACCCATCGCGGGACAAGTCGCCGAAATTTTAAAAACAAAAGGAATCTCGGTTTCTGTGATTGATTTGTTTTGGCTACGACCTTATGATAAGGATCTTGTCCACACCTACATTGCAAAAACCAAACGGTTTGTGATTTTAGATGAAAGTTACCTCCATGCGGGTGCATCCGGTTACCTTTTGAATGAAATTCCAGGTTCACTCATTGGAAAGTTTCTAAAAACCTTTGCCCTTCCTTTGGAGCCGATCCACCACGGAGAAAGGAACCAAATCTTAGAACACTACCGACTGACTGCGACTCAGATTGCCGAAGATTTACTTTCAGTTTTGCAAAAATAAAAAATAAGTTTTCAAGGAGATTTTTAAGGCTTCCGAAAATGAAAGAAAACAGGTGAGGATCTCTTTGTCTTCAAGTTCTTTCCAACTTTCTTTAGATTTAGCAAAAGACCATTTTAAAATCGGTGATTTAGACCGTGCCGAATTCCACCTTCGTTCCAGTTTAGAATTGGAAGAATCAGAGGAAGCCTATTTTTATCTGGGACTTGTCCAAAATGCACTTGGGTCATGGAGTGATGCTTTGGTTTCGTATTACAAAGCAGTTAGCTTAAACCATGAGTATGGGAATCCATGCAACGAAATCGGCGTTTTACTCCTCAGAATGGGGAATGACAAAGAAGCGGTGTATTGGTTAAAAAAGTCCATACGATGCGAACGAAATGATGCCCCACATATTTCTTATTTCAACTTAGCAACTTTATACAAATTATGGAATCGACCAGAAAGGTCCTTACAATACCTTCATAAAGCCCTTTCCTTAAAAAAAGATTTTTTAGAAGCGAATGAACTTTGGCGGGAAATCAAAGCAGACGAAGAAGCTCCTTCCAATTAACTGTAGTCAGTGGGGAGGGAAACGTTTACCTCTCCCACATACTTAGGGATTTCCATTCTCACACCTTTCCAATCTAAATACGTTCCTCCTTCTTCTTCTGTTAAAAGGTCGGATAATTCCTTTGCTGCATTCCAAGTGAAACGGTATTTGATTCTCTCTTCTTCTGCTCGGACACCGAGGATGCCACCATCTTCGGTTTCATAAATTTCAAATTCTCCAAAAGGATAAGTCCTTCCATCATCGGTGATAAAAACAATCTCAGTAGGAGTGACTTCAATGTGTAAAACATGGCAAGGGAATCCATCAATTTTGAGATATCCATGTTCGGAAAGTTCGCCAAAGGTATTTTCGATATAAACACCTTTTTCATTTCCATGAAGGTTATTTCGAAAGTAGGTGAGGATTTCCTCTTTTTCAATGGGGTTCCCACGAAAGATCCATTCATCATTCGGAGCAACGTAAATTTCAGAATCAAATTTTCTAGGCATCATTTATTTGTAACGGAACGCATAACCTTTCCAATAAGGAAGGTTTGATTGTTGTAAATAGGAATTGGTCGTTCTTCCTTTTTGGTCCATCGTATGAACGGAAACATTATCGATGGTGGTTTGGTTTTTTTCAGTCATCCAGACCCCATCAATTTTCCGCCGAAACATCTCTTTTTTGAGCCTCGGTTCATAATCCTCCCAAGTCAAGTCCTCGGTATTGCGTATGATGATCTCTCCTACGATTTTAAAGAGTTTTTTGGGCCTTTCCCTGTGGATTTCAACCTCTTGCCATGATGACACCTTATAACGATGATCATTTGGCCGAAAATCAGGTTCTGGAATGAAATCCACCGAAGAACAACCAAAAAGAATCAAGAAGACGGGAAGTGAGTAAAATTTGAACCGCATTTTATACCTTAGACAAAAATATGCTATACATTGGCTGAATTGCCATAGGATAAGCAATACAAAGATTTAGGCACCAAGCTTTCATGGAAGAAACAGACATCGGCAAACGAAAACGGGAAAATGTACTCAAAATTGGTTACTCTACCTTAGATGAAATTGAGGAAAAAGTAAAGGCCTTTCGAGTCATGAACCAAAATGCCGTGAAAAAACGGTATCTGATCACCCGCGATCCTATTTTGGATCCCCAAGGGAAGGTGCTCTTAGCGAAGGCTCAGGAAATTGATGTTTCCGCCGCAAAACTCCTCCGTCGGCATTTCAAAGGTGCGGACATGTTCAAAGTGTTCCAACCTGACGAAGGACTTGTCATCATTTCGGATATGTCCACTATGGAAGGGGTTTCTTTTTCCATGGACATAGTGACTCAAATCATGAACTTGGGTGGTGGTGCTTACGAAGGTTTCATCGACAGAGTCGATAGTTTTGAAGACTTCATTGGCCTTCTCAAAAAAAACCTCTTCCCTCGTATGATCATTGTGGGATACCTTCCCAAAGAAAAAATCCAAACCGAAATCATCAATTTTGTCAAAGTGAAACGTCTCGACAATTATCTACGTGCCTTAGAGTTAACCCATACAGTTTTTAAGCCCGCAGCTTACTTCCCAAAAATCAAACAAGTCAATATTTCACAAGAAGACCCAAAATCTTGGGGCCGATTTGTGGTAGAGATTGTACGCGAATACACAAGACCCTATTTTGTAGAAGAAGTTTAATTAAGACAAAATCATCGATCGATTGAGCATAGCACCTGCAATATTTCCAGAGTAGACTGCATGCGCAACAGTGCGAAACATCGAAGCCATATCCCCTATCGCATAAACACCTTGAACACTTGTTTCATAAAATGGAGACACATCAATATGACCACTTGGCTGAAGTTTACATCCAAGTTCTTCCGGCAATTTTGAATGTTGAACAATCGGTATTTTTGAATATAAAGTTTGGAGTGGGATATTTTTCCCTAATTGGAATAACAAACCTGAAATTTTCCCATCCTTTTGGACTATTTCCATGACTGGTTCGGTTTGAATCGAAATTCCTTCTGATTCAATTTTGTTTATCTCTTCCGTGGAAAATTGCACTGGGCCATTTGTAAAAATGGTAATTTCTTTTGACCAGTGTTTTAGAAATTTAGCATGTTCGTATACACCTTCTTCATTCATCCATAATCCAGTTTGATTTCCTACATATTCATATCCGTGGCAATAAGGACAGTGGATGACAGTTTTCCCCCAAGCTTGTGCAAAACCAGGTATCTCTGGTAATATATCTTTGACACCAGTCGCAAAAATGATTTTATCAGTTTGGATTTCACTCAATCCATTCCCTTTGATTAAATATCCAGAACCTTTTTTTTGAATCGAAGTAGCTTCACCTATTTGTAGTTTGAAGGTTTTGTATTCATTTAAATCTGATAATGCTTTTTGTCTAATTTCACTCGGTTTGATCCCATCGTGCGTAATGAAATTATGTGAGAAAGGTGTGTTTTGATTACATGGTCTTTCGGAATCGATAACGAGAACATTTCGTAAAGATCGAACAAGGGTAAGAGCAGCAGAAAGTCCTGAATAACTTCCACCAATGATTGTAATATCTGCTTTTTGAAGAGATTCCATAAATGCAATTGTGTTGCATCTATGGAAGTTGGCAAGGATTAAACTTCGTAAAAGGTTAAATTTTCATACAATTCTTTTGGTAAGTTCCCACTCGCATCCATGTACTTTTTGTATTTGTTTTCGAATTCTTTGTGTTGGCGAGTTCGAATGTTTTTGAATCGGTTGTGGAGTTCTGCATACGCTGGTTGTGAAGAAACTTTTTCGCGAATATTTTTGTGGAATGGGATGTGACGGTAGAAGATGGAACGCACGACTCGGTTGACACGTTGGACACCTTCAGCTTCATACCGGATCCATAAAGAGTAATCATACGCAAATTTATCACGGTCAGTTCGAAATCGTTTGAACTCGGATGAAATTTTTTCTTTGAGTTCAGGTGAAAGATCCTTACTTTTTTTATAAAATTGCACATAATCTGTGTAATCTGCAGTGATGGAAGGTATTCCCACATTGTTCCAATCGGGACCAAGGATATTTTTACAAAGTTCCCATCGGAACGCAGCAATTGCTTCCAACATAAAAGTTTTGAGATCCCCTGTCACAAAATGAGGGATACAAATCCTTCCTCTTGATTCTTTGGAGCCCGCACCCCGAAAGATAGAAAGGTCTTGCCACATCATGATCTTTGGTCCAATAGAAGGGACTAAGATAAAATCAGGAATGATTGACCTTTGGATGAATTCGTTTTTGATTCCAATCTCTTCGTTTCGGTAAATTACCTCACGATTGAAAGCAGTGTAGTCAACTCCCAAGATGTATTGGAGTGCTTTTTCTACATCATCTTTCGAAACAAAACATTTCTCAAGAGGGATCGTGATATGGTATTTTGTTAGGATAGGGAAGTGACTTGCAATATTTCCAGAAGTCAAACGTACGTTTGGTTCATACATGGAAGAGATTTCGGAAGCGAGCCTTGCCTCTCCTGTATCATAATCTGGTGGGATGTCTTTTTCCGATTTGATCCCAGAGTCTTTGAGATCCATTTTTAATTTTTCAAAAAATGTTTGGCCCAACTCATCGACCGAGGTTGGCACTTCTCTTGAATACACTTTTTCTAACCAATCGGTACCATGGTGGATCGGT
This sequence comes from Leptospira biflexa serovar Patoc strain 'Patoc 1 (Paris)', assembly GCF_000017685.1. Classification (NCBI taxonomy): domain Bacteria; kingdom Pseudomonadati; phylum Spirochaetota; class Leptospiria; order Leptospirales; family Leptospiraceae; genus Leptospira; species Leptospira biflexa. Next base: position 2,688,163 of record NC_010602.1, on the reverse strand, counting down.
GCACTTGGATTCCCTCCAGGTTGGTACAAACGCCCTACAAGTTCTACAATATGTCCGTCGTCGAGTAAGGATTCATCGAAGTATCCATAGCGTAACATCAGTTCTACGGCTTTTGGAGCCTGTTTCCCTGATTGTAACCATTTGGTGAAGGATTTTTTATATACATCCCAATAAGTTTTGGCAATTGTACGGCGAATTTTACGGTTGTCTGGTTCTGGATCGAGAGGGTTTTTAAATGATTTGAGTTTTACCATTAAAGTGGAAAACTCTTTTACCGATTCAGGGTCTACTTGGGAATAGTTTAGAATTTGGCTCGCCGAATTTAATAATTCTACTTTTAAAGCCTTGGTATCAATTCCTGCTCGGATAGGATCATTTCCTTGAGCAATCGCTTCCTCTTTATTTTTTTGTGCATTGAGTTCGTGTCCATACTTGGACGTGAGTTCCGTTTGTTTGGATTCCAATTTGTCTAAACAGTTTCCAATGGATGCATAATTGGTTCCAAAAATTTGTTTGTATTCTTCGAGAAGGGATTTTGATTTTTTCAAAGCCCATTCGGTAATAGGAAGTAATACTGTTGATGGAATTGTCGAGTAACCCGTATTAAATAAATCTAATGTTAAATTGAATTTTTCTAATAATGAGTTTTCGCCCACAAACATTGAATTCATTGTTTCGGATAATTCGAAGGTCTCTTTGCTGAGTAATTCAAATAATTCGCGATAGGTTTTGACATAACTTTCGGCAGCACTTTGTAAAAGGCTTGGATCTGCCTCAAACAATGCTTGTGAAATTTTAGGATTCACAGATAATATTTTTCGAATGAAATGAAATTCAGCATCATTCCATTCAATTGCTTCACTATAATCTTTTTCAAAAAATTCGCCGTGGTCTTCTTCTAAAAAAGTGACACTAGGTTTGTCGGGTAACATACCGCCATGTTCTTGGAAACCAGCGAGATTGTTTCGGATGAGTTTCATCACAGGATCAATGATGTTTTCATCGCGCGTGATCATGGCACCAGGTGTGACATCAGAAAAGATAGAAGGGTTTAAAATATAATACACAGCACCCAAATTATCCATGGTTTGTTCAAATTTGGAGGCTAGTCCTTTGATGGACAAAACTCGTTTGTACAATTCTCCAATTTCTTTGAGTAGGGTACGAACGGCCATGACCCCAACGGATACCTTTGTTGTGAGGGTTTTTTTGGCATTGGGTTGGTTCATCACGTAAGTGGAAACAACGCAGGAAGTTTTGGCACGGATTGTATAGGGGTAAGGTGTTCCTTCGAGCAGTGCAAAGATACCTGGAGTTAGGTTTGCCCCTTCCAAACTATAGAGGACAATGCTTGTGTCTCCAAGAGTGGTCTCCACTCGAACCGAACCTTCATGGAGGATGTTCATGGACGTAGAGGCCTTACCTCCAATGAAAAGCACTTCACCTGGATTGACTGGGATCTTTTGGTTATTTTTACTGGTATCTAGAGGCATTTGGTTGTTCGTAAAGGAAACTTAGGTTTCCGACAAACGCTAATAAAGAAGCGCCAAATTGCAAAATACTTTTTAGAAAAATACAACATGTTACAGCCACAAATCAAATTAAATGCGAAAAATGAAATTTATGTCCCTGGAGATAAGTCCATATCACATCGGACCGTACTATTTTGTGCACTCTCCCAAGGGAAATCCGAGATTCATGGCTTTTTAGAAGGAGAAGACCCTCTCCACACCTTACGATGTTTTGAATCTATGGGACTTTCTGTCTCATCCCTTGGAAAAGGGAGTTATTCTGTTGTCAGTCCTGGCAAACAAAATCTCAATTCTCCTAAGGGAGTTTTGGATTTTGGGAATGCTGGCACGGGGATTCGACTATCCGCAGGCCTACTGGCAGGCCTTCCTGGGATGAACGCCACACTCACGGGTGACGCCTCCCTTTGCAAACGACCGATGGCAAGGATCATGAATCCTTTGCAAGAGATGGGAGCAAGTGTCATCTCCGTTGAAGGGAATGATCGAGCCCCGCTTCGCATCGAAGGGAAACAATTAAAAGACTATTCTTACGTAAGTCCCATTGCTTCGGCACAAATCAAAAGTGCCCTTGTCCTTGCGGCACTTGCATCGGATATCTCCATTGAGTACAAAGAATCCGAAGTTTCAAGAGACCATACAGAGAATATGATTCGTTTCCTTGGGGGAACGATTACCCACCATTCCTCGGTACATTTTACGGTAAAACCACCATATCATTTCGAAGGAACCAAATATGTAATCCCAGGGGATATTTCCAGCGCGGCCTTTTTTATTGTTTTTGGACTTTGTGTGGGGGGGAGTGAACCCCTTCTCATCAAAAACATTGGTCTCAATCCTTCCAGGATTGGGATCCTCACTGTTTTACAAAACATGGGCGGGAAAATTGAAATTATCGCCAAACGCGTAGAATGTGGTGAAGAGATTGGTGATTTACTCGTTTATCCATCCAAACTCAAACGAACTGTCATTACCGAAGACTTAATCCCTTCCATTATCGATGAAATTCCCATCTTAACGATTGCAGGTCTTTTTTCAGAGGGAGGATTTCAAATTTCCCATGCGGAAGAGCTCCGAGCAAAAGAATCAGACAGAATCCGTTCCATGGTATCCAATTTAGAAAGATTGGGTGTGAAAGTGAAGGAAGTAAATGATGGATATGAATTTGATGAAGTAGGAACCATTCAAAATGCAAAAATTGAAACCTTTATGGACCATCGCATTGCGATGAGTTTTGCGATCCTATCCAAATTATCAGGCGTTTCACTTTCTTTTGACGATACAAGTTGGGTGGATACAAGTTTCCCTGGATTTTTTGAAATTCTAAAGTCTGTTTGAATTGTGATTGGATAAAGTTAGTGGAAATTTGAATTGGTACTCGGCACCTTTCTCTCCATTAAAAGATAGATTACCTTTAAATTGTTTGGTTAACATTTTTACCAAATTCAAACCAAATCCATTGGTTTCTTCATTTGAATCGTTGAGATGAAAACCATTTCCATTGTCACAGATGATGAGATAAAAAATGGAATCGTTTAACCAAGCATTTACACGAATTTCCAATTCGTGTGCAGTGTTTCTTGCATACTTCAAACTATTGGTCAAAAGTTCGTTTGTGATGATTCCAATCGCTTGAAGTTGCTCCGAAGCCATCATGATGTTTTCTACTTTCATTTGTAACTGCACAGGATATGGAAATAAGGAAAGGATTTCATTGGTTAAAGGTACTAGATACTCATACAGGCTTAGTTCCTGGTTTATTTTTCCTGAATACAATTTGTCGTAGAGTAGAGACATTGTTTTGATTCGACTGGTTGCTTCTTTTAGAGAATTTCGTACTTCTTCACTTTCGTTTGCACTTGCTTGTAATTGTAAAAGATTATTGAGAATCGTCATATTGTTTTTGATACGATGATGTACTTCTCTTAGGATCATTTCCTTTTCGGAAAGTAGTGCATTTACCTTTTCTTCTGCGATTTTTCGTTCTGTTACATCATGAATGATCGAAAAAAGCAGAGGGCGGTTGTTGGATTCAATCGGTGTCGAATACACTTCCACCTGTTTGGTTTGCCCATCTGCTAATTTGTGTGTGAAGGTAAAAAAACTTTTGTTTTCCGCAATTGCCAATAATCTTTCTTTTTTTAAATCATCTTGATTCATTACATTGATCGAATCAATGTTCATTTTGATGATTTGTTCATGTGGGAAACCATAAAATAAAACTGCTGCTTCATTGGCATCATAAATGTCGCCTGTGATTGGTTCGATGATGAGGATCATCGAAGAGTTTTTTTCAAAAAAATCCCTGAAACGTTTTTCACTTTCTGTGAGTTTGGAGGAAGTCGTGGATTTATCGATGGCAATGCTCACAAGGTCCGCAGTTTCAGAAATGATAAAGATATCAAATTCACTTGGGCTTGCAATTTGATGATGGTAGATCGCAAAAGTACCAACAACGGTATCTCCATGAGAGCGAATTGGTTCCGACCAACAAGCAAGAAGTCCTACTTTGAGAGCGATCTCCTTGTAGTTTTTCCATAAATGGCTTTTGTTGATGTCCTCGACGATGACTCGTTTTCCTGTGTATGCTGCCGTTCCACAAGAACCAACTTCAGGTCCGATGGTGACTCCTTCGATGGTATCGTTGTAATCTTTAGGTAGGGATGGGGCCGCTCCAATTTTGATTTTGGAATCCTCTATGAGAACAATGGTGCAGACCATCGTAGGATTCAGTGTTTCAATTCCGAATACGATTTCGTTTAAAATTTCTGATAAGGGTTTATTTTTGACAATGAGTTCGAGGATCCCACTTCGGAAACTTTCGAAGTCTGCTATGCGTTCTGGATCTAGATTACGATTTCGAACTTTCACAAAATCCCCACCTTTTGACCATGATCATTACGACGAAAAAAAACATGTCAATATGAATCCATATACAGCCAGTTAGCTTACGTGGAACGCCTGGCGAGAAGTCCCAAGAATTCCTCTAGACAAAGTGAATTCCTCTCGTAGAATTTGGTCATCAAGTTATGAGTTTACAATCGATTGAAAACGTAATCGCCATTGATGGTCCTGCTGGATCTGGGAAAAGTACCCTTGCCCGAATGATTGCCCATAAACTGGGGTTTCATTATTTGGATTCGGGCGCATTTTACCGGGCATTGACCTTTGCCCTCCTGGAAAAATTCAAAGAAACTAAGGAAGACGAATCCAAATTCCCTTTTTATACTGAAAAATTGGCCGATGCCACCCTCCTTGAGAAGGACGAATCCGAATTTGGTTTTTCCGTAGCCGCGATTCCCGTTCATTGTGAACTTTCCTCTACCGGTGAGAATTTGATGTTTCTCGGAGAAAGGGACATAAGCCGAGAAATCCGTGACCCGGAAATCACGAAAAAAATCCGTTACATAGCCCCAAGGCGTGCTTTTCGCGAAATCCTAAACCGCCACATCCGCGAATTTGCCAAAACCCATAGATTGGTCATGGATGGTCGGGACATCGGGACAGAAGTGTTTCCTAAGTCCAAATTTAAATTTTTTCTCACTGCCTCTGTGGAAGTGCGTGCCAAACGCCGATACGATGAACTAGTCACAAAAGGCTTCAAAGCCGACCTAAACCACATCAAAGAAGAAATTGTGGCCAGGGACGAAAGTGACACCACCCGAACTGTGGCCCCCCTGAAGCAAGCTTCGGACGCAATCCTGATTGACACGAGCACCCTCGACACAGAAACTGTCCTAAATACTATCCTGTCCAAGGTTTCACCCTCTGGGCAAATCTAAGTTTTGTATCCCGGTAACCATTGAATTCAACCAACCCATCCTCCCCCAAAAATGAGACCACTTCCTTCGGCGAATTATTAGAGAAGTGGGAATCGCAGTCACAAGCACAAGAACAAGAGAACTCCGCAGGAAAAGGTACCCTGATTGAAGGTACTGTCGTTGATGTCATTGGTGACACTGTTTTCCTTGATATTGGAGAAAAATTAGAAGCTCGTGTTTCTCGTGAAGACTTCTCTGAAACGCCAAAACGCGGTGAGAAAGTCAGTGCGATCATCAAAAAGCGGGTCGACGGGTATTGTGTCCTCTCCAAAAAAGAAGCGGACCAACGTGTTGGTTGGGAAACCATCAAAGACGCAAGTCAAAATGGATACCCACTCTCTGGTAAAATTGTCGGTGAAGTGAAAAACAAGGGATACCTCGTGGAAAGCGAAGGCATCCAATTATTCCTTCCAGCTTCTCATGTAGGGGTCAGGTTCAAGGAATCCACAGAAGGTGGAAAAGAGTTTTCATTTAAAATCATTGAACTCAACGAAAAGACAAGAACCGGTGTGGTGTCTCGAAAAACACTCCTCGACGAAATCAACGGCGAGAAATGGGAAGAACTCCTAGGCAAAGTCAAAGTCGGAGACAAAGTAAACGGAAAAGTGGTGAAGATCGCAAACTTCGGTGTTTTCCTTTCTGTTTATGATGTAGTGGGTCTTCTTCGCCAAAACGATATCTCTTATAAAAAATTTGCTCCTTTCAAACAATACTTCAACATCGGCGCAGAAGTCGAAGTCATCGTACTCGAAGTTGATAAGGAAAATAACAAACTTTCCCTTGGCATCAAACAGTTGTATGAAGATCCTTGGGCTTGGGCAAAGAAAGAACTCGAAAAAGGAATGGTGGTTCGCGGAATCGTGACTTCCCTTACTAATTTTGGTGCTTTCGTAGAACTCAAAGAAGGTTTGGAAGGACTCATCCATACAACAGAACTTTCTTGGGCAAAAAAACCACCTCATCCAAAAGATGTTTTGAAAAAAGGCCAAGAAGTAGATTCTGAAATTTTAGACATTGATTTCGAAGCAAGACGTTTGTCTCTCGGACTCAAACAACTCCTTCCTAACCCATGGGAAGCTCTTTCTGCGAACGTTCGAGCTGGCAACGTGCTCGAAGGGAAAATCACTGGAATCACGAAATACGGTGCTTTCGTAGAAGTAGAAAGTGGAATCGAAGGACTCATTCACATCTCTGATATCACTTGGGATGAAAAAGAAAAGAACCCATTAAACCTCTTAAAAAAAGGCCAATCGGTTCAATACAAAATCCTCGATGTGAACTTAGATGCACAACGCATTAGTTGTGGACTCAAACAACTTTCGGAACACCCATACGAAGCACTTCGCAAAAAATACCCACCGGGTACACTTGTGGAAGGTCGTGTGAAGTCGATTGTTAGTTTCGGTGTTTTCGTAGAAGTAGAACCAGGTTACGAAGGACTTGTTCATATCTCTGAAATCCCAGACGGTCGTAATATCAAGTTAGAAGACCTTTACAAAGTGGGCGATTCCGTTCGCACCGTAGTTGTGAAGATTGAACCGAATAATAAAAAGATCTCCCTCTCGATCAAAGACTTTGATAAAGCCGTTGAGAGAGAAGAGATGGCAAAATACATGAAGGAAGACAACCAACCTTCACGTGAATCCATCGGATCTTTTATGAATTTAAACCAAAACCGATAGGTCTATGGATAAGTTTCATAAAAAGAACATCATCGAACAAAAAAAACAAGCGGAACTCATCCAAAAGGATGAGTTCGCTGATTTTGAAGGTTCAAAGGCCGAACTCGCTTTTTTAAAGTTCACACATTTTTTAGCAAAGAATCGTAAGGCTGTTTTTATCAGTCTTACTTCCGCTATTATTGTGTTAGCTTGTGTGATTGGGTTTTTTGAATACAGACAATACTTGTTTGAAAAAGAGACCGTAACTTTAGAAGACCTTAAACTCACTCACCAAAAAGCAAATGTAAGTTTGGATGCACAGATCCAAAGTTTGGAAGTATTTTTACAGAACCAAAGTACGGGTCGAATGGAACTTCGAGTTTGGAAAGATCTTTCCAAACTGAATGCAGAAAAAGGTGATTTTGGAAAGGCCGCGACTTATTTAGAAGATGCTGCAAAAAAAATTGATACTCCGAAAGAAATCAAAGCACTTTATTTTTACATTGCGGGCAATTACCGCGAACGTGAAAAAAACAATGCCAAATCTTTGGAAAATTATAAAATTGCGGCATCAGTGATAGAACCTGCTCGTGAATTGAATGGGTTTAAAGCATGGTCGTACTACCAAGCAGGTCGATTGTCGTATCTCACAGGAGATAAATCTTCTGCGAAACAATACCTTGAAAAAGCAGTCAAACTTGATGGGGCAGAATCTGGGGAAGATGTAAAACTCCTTAGCAGTTATTTACTCCTCAAACTCGGTAAAAACTAACCTATGTTAACTTTGGCTCTTCCGAAAGGTAGGCTTGCCGAAGAAACAGCACTTCTTTTGTTATCCAAAGGGTGGCTTAAAAATTTGCCATCCGAGGGTTCCAAAGAACTCACCTATGTCTCTGAAGACAAACGTATCCGCCTTTTATTTGTTAGATCCCAAGATGTTTGTACTTATGTAGAAGAAGCTGCCGCCGATGTTGGAATTGTGGGTTGGGACATCATCAGAGAAGGGGGATTTGACCTCATTGCACCTGTGGATTTAAAACTCGGAGCATGTAGGCTCTCCCTTGCATCCTTCCCTGACTTTGACCTGTTTGCCAAACGTTCCAAAGTACGCGTGGCGACCAAATACCCGAACCTGACTCGGGAGTATTTTTTTTCCAAGGGCATTTCTTGTGAAATCATCAAACTTTATGGTTCCATTGAACTGGCTCCCATCGTTGGACTTTCCGATTGTATTGTGGACTTAGTTTCGACTGGTGGTACCCTAAAAGCCAATGGTTTGAAAGAATTTGAGTCCATTTTGTTTAGTACAGCCCGTTTGGTCAGCAATCGCTCCTCTTTTTATCACAAACACGCCGAATTACGGTCTCTTATCGAGAGCCTAGAAAATTAAAATATTGTTTTCACATTGGATTTCCAAAACATAGTAAAAACCAGTTATAATTCCATAGAGGATAGCCATGGCAGTCCCAAAGAGACGTAAATCAAAATCGAAAGTTAGAACCAAAAGAGCCCATCACGCGATTGGCAAACCTAACTTAAACCCGTGTTCCAATTGTGGATCATTTGTTCTGTCCCACCGTGTTTGCCCTTATTGCGGTTTTTATAAGGGAAAACTCGTAGTCGCTCAAAAAGTTAAAAAAACGACCGAAGATAACTAACCGTCATGTGGGTCGCCGTGGACGCGATGAGCGGAGATTACGGCCCTGAAGGTATCGTCGAGGGCGCGGTGCTGGCAGTACGAGAATTCGGACTGTCTGTTTCGCTCGTTGGCGATGAACAAGAGTTACTTGATATCCTGTTAAAATTCGATTATGACACAGAAAAGATCCGTGTCATACATTCTACCGAGATCATCGGGATGAATGATTCTCCTTCCATAGCAGTCCGCGCTATGGAGGATTCTTCCGTAGTCAAAGCAGTTCGTTTGGTAGCAGACAAAGAATGTATCGGTGTGTTTTCTCCGGGAAACACTGGCGCTACTATGGCCGCCGCATTGTTACATCTTGGCCGCCTACCAGGAGTTTTACGACCTCCAATTGCTGCCCCGATTCCAAGAGAAGAGGGACCACCTGTAATCTTGTTAGATGCTGGTGCCAATGTTGACTGCAAACCCGAATACTTAGCACAGTTTGCCATTATGGGTGAAATCTATTCACGTGAACTTTTTGGTGTCAAAAATCCAAAGGTAGGCATTCTTTCCAATGGAGAAGAAGACAAAAAAGGCAATACAGTCTCTGTCAAAACCTTTGATCTCTTAAAAAAAATCCCCTTTAACTTTGTAGGAAATGTGGAAGGCCGCGATTTATACGGCAGTGGCCGAGATGTGGACGTTGTCGTTTGTGATGGTTTTATTGGAAACATTGTCTTAAAAGCCACAGAAGGCCTAGCCAAATCTATTTTTAATGTCTTACGAAATTCCATCAGACAATCCAGTCTTGCCCAAACAGGTGCTCTTCTCCTCAAATCAACCTTCACTGCTGTTAAAAAACGATTAGATTATGCTGAATACGGTGGAGCATTATTACTCGGTGTCGAAGGGATTTGTATGATCGGACATGGATCTTCCAATGCATTGGCAGTTAAAAATGCTGTCCGAGTGATTTCAGAATGTGCCAAACACCAAATCAACGAAAGAATACGAGAAAGACTTGGAGAATACAAAACGATTCTTGGAGATTCAAACTGAATGAAGGCATTGGATTTGAAATCTGCGGATGATTCAGGTGTTTGGAATTGGATAAATGATTGCTGTTACGCGTAATTTATCTTGTCATGAATGGTTGTTATTCTTTGCCGCATAGCACTTGATATGTGGTATTACGTTTTGTTTGCACATACCGAGTAGAAGTTTTATTTTATTTGTTTAGTAAATTGTTTAGGAATTAGAAAAAAAGAGGATACAAAAATGATCAGTTTAACAGGGAAAACGGCCATCGTTACCGGTGGTGCAAGAGGAATTGGAAAGGCAACTTGTTTGAAACTTGCTTCTCTTGGCGCAAACATTGTCGTAGCGGACATGAACCCAGAAGCAACCAATGCAACTGCGGAAGAACTAAAGTCCAAGGGTTACAAAGCAATCGCCGTTGTTGCCAACGTATCCGTGGAAGAAGATGCTCAAAAACTCATCGATACAGCAAAAAAAGAATTTGGATCTGTTGATATTCTTGTGAATAACGCAGGGATCACTCGTGACACTCTCCTCATGAGAATGAAAAAAGAGCAGTGGGATGCAGTGATTGCCGTGAACCTAACAGGAACCTACCTTTGCACGCAAGCGGCAATCAAAGTGATGATGAAACAAGAAAACGGTGGATCCATCATTAACTTGTCTTCTATCTCTGGTGAAAATGGTAATATCGGCCAAACAAACTACTCTGCTTCTAAAGCAGGTGTGATTGGTTTTACTAAAGCGGTAGCTCTTGAAATGGCTTCTAGAAAAGTTCGTTGTAATGCGATCGCTCCTGGTTTTATCGCAACTGAAATGACAGAAGCAATCCCAGAGAATATTAGACACGGTATGGTCCAAGCCATTCCATTAAAACGCGCAGGTCTTCCTGAAGACATCGCAAACGGAATCGCATTCCTTGCGTCTGATGCATCTTCTTTTATCACAGGACATATCCTTGATATCAATGGCGGTGGATTTTTACCAGGTGGCGGCCATTAAGATTTAGAAATTAATCCACCGCTCCAATTGTAGTGGTGATGGACTGGCCTAAAAGGTTACCACCTTATGGCCAGGTGAAGATAAAGAATCCCCTGATTTCGATTCTTCGAGATGAGGGGATTTAATTCTTTCTGCCAAGTTTGGATTGGTAAGAGAAAGCCCTTGGAATCTCCATTGTATAAGCAATTCCTTCTGTTTCTTTAGTAAAAAAATCCAAAGTTTCTAATTCAGAAATGACTTCGTTTAACATTCTTTTCGGAATTAATAAATTTGCAGAATCTCTTGCTGGGTTATATAAACTGTTCTCCTCGTCTAACTTGATCAGACGGTCTTGGGAGATTGTGGCCCCTGAAATTCCAAGTTTAGAAAGTTTCATGAGCACTTTTTCCACAGAACCTTCTTTTGCATTGAGGTGAATGTTTACACCTTCGAAATAACTGCGTTTTCTTGCGCCCTTTCGGAAATTTGTAAACTGTCTTCTCCAATCAATGTTTCCGTATAAATGATCTAAGGCAGAAATTACTTGTTCCATACTAGCCGCTTGTTTTGGTCCATCCAAACTAATCTTTGTATTGATAAGGCCTCGTTTGATCGGGTATTCAAAGATGAAACCTTTTCCGGGTAAATCGAGTTTACCTGCTTCGATGATAAAGTCTAGCGCATGTTCTGCGTCGGAAGAATGAACAATTAATTTAACAATTTCCTTTTCTTTAGGGATGGTAATTCGCAAAAGTCCCAAACGGTCTCTAAGACCTCTTCCTACACCATAAGTGATGGTTGGAACTGCCACACCGTTTTCCAAAATGTAGTGTGACATGGTATCAGCGGCTCCTCTTTGGATGATACAAAAGATACCTGTGAGTCCAGTAAAACCTAATGGCTTTGTTTTGATTGGATTTTTGTAGATTAAGTTTTCTGCGATTGGACAAAAAATAGAAATTTCTTCAGTGTAAATCGAACCATGACCGGGAACGGTTAGGTCAGCTGCTTCGATGATTTGATTGAATAAAAAGTCTTCTGATTTTTTATCCGTGAGTACTTGGAAAATAACAACAGGCAAATTATACAACTGCGCACTGGAATATAGGTTTAAAAGAAATATATGGTTTCTTTTGAGGATAGGATACCTTCCTAGTTCATGAGAAAAATAAGGAACCCTTAAATTGGTAAAAACTTTTTGAACCTCATCGGCGAGATCTTTATGAACAACGACTGTAAGTCTAATGGCTGGGCAATGATTCATTTTTCTTCTGCCTCAATATTTGATAATGATTGTCTTCGAGATCTTTCCATCCACAATCCCATAACGAGTACTGTGAGTACTGGGAAGATGGCAGCGGAAGAAAGAATTCCAAATCCATCTACGATATTCAATTGGTTTCCAATTCCAAGTCCAAGAACAATGATTAGAGGAACGGTAATGGGGCCTGTTGTTACACCCGCACTATCCCAAGCTATGTCAATGAATTCGGGTTTACTGAGTAAAGTAAGGAACACGAGAAAAATATAAGAAGGTAGAAGGATGTATAAAAGTGGAATCTCTAAAAATATTTTTAAGATTCCCAGTAAGGTTCCGAGTCCAACTCCAATCCCTACCGCTTGGATGAGAACCATCTTTTTCACGGTCCCCACAGTCACTTCTTCCACACTATTTGCGAGTGCGCTTAGCGCTGGTTCTGCGAGTGTGGCGCTATATCCTAATAAAAAAGCAAATAGAAGTGCAACAAAATATCCTAAAAGGTTATCTTCTTTTCCAAAAAGTGGACCATGAATTGGCACATAACTATAAATTTCTGATTCAGAATCATAGTTTTTTTCTCTGAAGGGGATTTGTGAAAATGACTTTTTATCTTTTAAATAAAAGAAATCCTCTGTATTTCCATTTTCATCTGTGGCAGTGAAAACAATTTTGGGATTAAAATTTCTGATCTCTTTTGTAGAATCGGTGAGTTCGATGGAACGAAATGAAGACGGAAGTTTGTTTCCCACCTGACTTCCTAGTTTACTAAGTCCAAAAAAGATTCCAAAGTTAAAAATGGCTAACCCCAAAAAGACAAATAAAATTCCCAGATACAGTTCATCTGTGAATGGCAAACTTTCTCTTAATACAATATATAAAAAAAGGATCAAACATCCTGCTAAGGGAATGATGGCTTGGAGGGAACCGGAAAAACTTTCTAAAATTCCTTCCATTATTTTTACTAATTTGTTATGAATGGATAGTTGAGAATTATGTTCTTTTTCACTCATTCCAAATAGAGTTTCTGGATTTTTTTCACCAAACATCAGTTTGGATTGTTCCAGAGTGATCCCTGAACTAAAAAATTTATCTTTTGGCATTGGTTGGGGTAACTTTGGTGCAAAGTAAAGGCCAACAACAAATACACTTAAGATAGGAAATAGAGATGCCAGTGTCACCACACCAAAACCCGTCGTTGTATCACTTGTGCGTGATGCTTTCGATACACCAAGTCCTAATGCCACAATTAAGGGGACGGTAAGAGAGCCAGTGGCCACCACTCCTGAATCCCAGGCAAGTCCAGAAATCAACCTTAAGTTGTCGTTGTTGAAGGAATATACCGTGATTAAAATTAGAATGATAAGGCTTGGTATCAAAAACTTTGATAAAGAAATTCCGTAAATGATTCGGATGATTCCAAAAACGATAGAGAATCCAACACCGATAGCGATGCTAAGAAAAAGTACATCCGCACCTTCATTTAATAAATGAAATAATAAGGGGGCATCCCAAGGATTCACTGCGGAACCACTTTGTTTTAATACAGAAATGGCAGGTTCTGCGAGTGTTGCGACAATTCCTACAAACAAACAGAAAACCATAATCATTAGTAAGTTTACTTTTTGCGGAAGTCGTAACCCGATTGTTTCACCCAGTGGCATGATGCCTAAATACAAACCTTCCATAAAAAAAGTTAGGCCCATGATGACGGCAAAAATTCCGAATGAAATGATTCCTGCTTCTTTGATTGGGATTCTGAGTACAATGAGTTGAAATAATACTAAGTAAGAAACAACCCAAACGACTGATTTTGTTTGTTCCCAAAGTTTTTTTCGAAAGTAGGGAAGTATGAGCGTAAATGCTTCTTTAAATCCTATATGAATGGACTCTTCTTTTTCGTTCCTTGCCATTATGACAAACTGTCAGACAAAAACATTTTTGCAAAGGGATTTTAAAAAGCAAAAAGAATGTCTCCCGGCAGATGCCAGGAGACGAAGTGTGCAAACTGGGAAAGAGATTAGTACTTATAAGCCTTATCTTCTTGAATGAATTTTTTTGTGGTGGTTGCCGTTAGATTGACATTGGGACGTACAACATGTGTAGCGTTGTTATACCATAGGAAGTTTGATACACTCGTGTTATCAGTTCTCCATTTAAAATCGGTTGGTATTTGGTTGATGGATGATGTTCCATGTCCTGCGACAAGTGCTGTCCATTCCACAAGAGAACCATCATAATACACTGTTGGGTATCCGAGAATATTCAAAGAGGCAAATCCATTGACTTGTGCTTCGAAATTGGTTCGGCATTGACTAACTATTGTAGCTCCCGGCGTGTAAACAGCTCTTGTTGTATTAAACAGTGTTTTAAGTGCAGCTTTATCCAGATATTCATATCCATCTGCATTATCTTTTAGTAGATCAGACCAAGGAAATGTTTTTGAGGATTTGATACTTCCTTCGAAAGGCACAAAAGTTTGGTTCCCTGCTGATGCGGAAGGTGCACCGGACGATTGGTAGGAAGTTGTGATATAAGCTTGGCTCGCAGGATTCGCAACAAGTAAATTTCTCGGCACATTCAATCCATCTGCTGATCCATCATATTGAGTCGCTGGTCTTGCATCGATAATTTGTTGTTTAGCAGTGAGACCAGAGAGATTTGCATTTCCTCCAGTTTTTGCAATCTCATATATATCCTCAAGGCCCAAGGTAAGAACCGTATTATCGACTCGCAGTTGTTTTACGGAGAATCCACCGTTTCGTTCTAAGTTGATACCGGAACGACTTGTCGAAAGTGGGATTCCAGCACCAGTTGCTTTTTTGTTTAGGTTCCCATTGAGTATCGCGAGGTTTTTGATTTCAGCCCCCCAATAACGTAACCAATAAACGCCACGAGTGATATCTTGGACAGCACCGGCCCCTACAGCTTTGCCAGGATAGGCACCACCAGAAATTCCATTTCCAGTACCTACCGCAAATACAACTAAGTCTTTTGAGAGATTAATTCCAAAGGTTTTTAGCCAATCATCCACAAACTGACCATTTGCTTGATAACGGACAGAGTTTGTAAATAAGCCGGTATCTCTTGTTTGGTTGAATCGAAAACCACCACTTGGTAAATCTGCCGGTTTATAATCGTCAAGTAAGTATACATAGACACCTTGACCAGGATTTTCTGCTACGTATGCGGAAGCAGCCCCGCCAGCAACACGATTCGCATCATCCGTTTGTAAGATGATGAGGTTTCCTGTGATATGACTTGGTTTGTTTGCGGGCCAATTTGTGACAAATCGAGCCAAGGTCTGCGGGGTGATGAGTCCCCAATTGTTCTGGTTGTAATCATCGGCCGATTCGTTCACCAGATCAGTGGCAGAATTGACTTTGATTTGGTTTGCGGCCAAGTAAAGCAGAGCGGCTAGTAAAGTGTTTTTGTCTTCTTTCTTTTCGACACAGGAAACCGAGAAGGAAAGTAGGAGGAAAGCAGTCAGTGTTTGGATCCATTTTTGAATCATGGAGTTCTCCTTTATTTTTTTCTTAGAGTTGACTTTGGTGTTCCTGGTTAGGAAGGGAAGCTTCTTCTGTTATAATGGAATATAAATCTGCTAAAATGGATCAAAGGCTTGGAAATCGGACCAGGATTTTGGAAATTACCTGGATGCAGGGCCCTTCTGTTCTCTTTTCTCAGCAAATCGATCGATTTCAATTCAGATTAATTCAGGTTAGGTGATGTTAGAATGATGTCAAAGGTTTCAAGAGGAAAATAATCTATTTAGACTTGCCAAAAATTTCGACAATTTCATTTTAAAAAAACGCTAGGCGTACATATATACCTAGCGGAAAACGATTTAACACTTGCCCCACTGTTCACAGTGGCCTGGAGGATATAAAATGGCAGATTTCGAAAAAATAAAGTCAATCATCGTAGAACAACTTGGTGTTGATGAATCAGAAGTAACACCTGAAGCTCACTTCATCAATGATCTTGGTGCTGACTCTCTTGATACAGTTGAACTAGTTATGGCTCTTGAAGAAGAGTTTGGTGTGGAAATTTCTGATGAAGACGCAGAAAAAATCCAAACCGTAGGCGATGTAATTAAATTCATCGATAAACTTAAGGGGTAATTCCCAATCCAAAAACCGGGTTCCCCGAATAGAGGAACCCGGATCTTTTTCCCTTGTCCCACTCCATTCGCATCAAACTCACTCCCGAAAGAATCACCTCTCTCCAAGAACTACAATCCATCACAGATACAAGTTTTAAGGATATTTCTCTCCTCCACCTAGCTTTTGTTCATAGGTCCTTTGCCAATGAGGATTCGGATCGTTATCTTTCTGATAATGAACGATTGGAATTTTTAGGAGACTCCGTCCTTGGCATATTGGCCGCAGAATACCTTTACAAATCGCTCCCTAAGGGCAAGGAAGGGATCCTTGCGAAACTCAAGAGCAAAATGGTCTCAGCACCCGCCATTGCCAAACTGGCACGTTTCTATCGATTCCCTGATTTTTTACTTTTGGGAAAAGGAGAAAAAGAAAAGGGGGAAGCCAATTTGAACTTACAGGCTGATTGTTTTGAAGCTTTTCTTGGTGCCTTGTATCTCGACCAAGGGCTAAACAGTTGTCGGATATTTCTCACACCCCATTTCCAAACCATGGAGAAAGGTGTAGAATCGGCGGAAGAGACAAAAGATTATAAAACCATTTTGCAGGAATATTGCCAAAAAAAATGGAAAAAATTGCCTGAATATATTCTCTTGAAAGAAGAGGGACCAGACCACGACAAAGATTTTTCTGTATCCGTTTCTTGTGAAAATTACTTTCAATCGAATGGCGATGGGAAAAATAAACGGAGAGCAGAACAAATGGCTGCGAAAGCTGCCCTTCGAATTTTGAAATTATTATGATCGATTTTTTATTAAAATCAAAATCTATGCGAGTCCGAGTGGCCGCTCTCATCCAAGATCCCAAGGGAAAAATTTTACTCGTCCAACAACAGAAAAAACAATCTGGGTATTGGTTACTTCCAGGTGGTGGGATCGAATTTGGTGAATCAGGCGAAGAGGCACTCAAACGAGAACTAAAAGAAGAATTGTCTCTAGAAGTGAGTCACTCTGAATTTTTATTATTAAACGAATCCATTGATCCAAACCAAAAAAGGCATTTGATCCAAATTGTATTTTTAACCAAGGTAAAAGAATTATTGCCAGTTCTGAATGCGAAAGAAAAAGCAATCTCCGGTTTTGGTTATTTTACACCCAAAGAGATTTTGGAGATGGATCTAAGGCCTGACATAAAACATTACTTTCGGGCTAAAAGCACAAATAAACCTCGATATATTTCAAGCCCATGGGTGAATGAACCATGAAGTTATCAGAACGAAAAGTTGTAGGCTCGGGTTTTGTTTACCCCGTAGAATTACATGAAGACTTTGTTGGTCTTTCTGAAAAACTTGGATCACTCAAAAAAATCTCCCATGCATTCGTTCTCACCAGTCGCGAAATTGCAGGCATCTACGAAAAATATTTAATCAAAGAATTAAAAGCCAGTTCCATCCCGTTTTCTTTTATCTATTTAAAGGCGGGTGAAAAAAACAAACACATTGACCGCGTCAAAAAAGTATACCACCAACTCATCGAAGCAGATGCAGATCGAAATGCTGTCATCATTGCATTTGGCGGTGGAGTGGTTGGCGACTTTGCAGGATTCATCGCGGCTACTTACCAAAGGGGAATTCGATTCATCCAAGTGCCAACAACCTTACTTGCTTGTGTGGATTCGTCTGTAGGTGGAAAGGTTGCTGTGAATGTAGATTCAGGCAAAAATATGGTGGGTGCTTTTTACCAACCTGAATTTGTTTTTGCACCTCTCTTTACTCTTTCAACATTACCAAAAAAAGAGTGGAGTTGTGGTCTTGCAGAAGTCGCCAAACATTCGTTTTTGGATGGAGGGGATTTTTTTGAAAGAATTTCTAATTCCAAACGTGCCGATTTTTATGAAAAATCAGAGACTCTCCGTTATGCGATCGAAGAATCAGTGCGTGTCAAATCATCCATTGTGTCGCAAGATGAAAAGGAGTCCGGTTTACGTGCTGTTCTCAATTTAGGTCATACGACAGGACACGCGATCGAATCACTCACCTTATACAAAAAATACTCTCATGGGGAAGCAGTTTCTGTAGGTCTTGTTACCGCGTTGTTATTATCCAAAGAAATATTAGGTTTTTCGGATTCCAATTTCCAAAAAGCAATTTCTCTTATGTTACAATTAGAGTTGCCAACAGTTCTAGAAGAAAAACCAGAATTAGTTTTGAAACACATGGAACATGACAAAAAAAAGGATGGGAATACCTTGAAGTTTGTCCTACTGGAAGATTTTGGTAAACCAAAGTTTGGAGTAACAGTGGAACGAAAAACCATTTTGGAAATCTTAAAACGCCACAAAGGAATGAACCTCAATGGGTAGTGGAAGTTTAAAAGAATTTTATTTAGATCTTAATCCTTTAACTCTTCTCAGAAGTTCGAATCGGGAATTTGCTGAGACGCTGATACTTTTTGCCTATATGGTTGTCTTTGCTGTGATTTGTTACAAAATCACAATGTTTCTTGTAGAGAGAGTCAAACCTGCGATAGATCCCGTTCACGAATACAACCGAAGAAAAGTTGCAAGGATGGGATTTATTCTCGTTTTTGGAATTGCTTACCTCCCCGTTATTTTTTCTAGTTTATCGTTACTTCCCACAGTTCTTGGTCTTGCAGGAGCTGGTATTGTCATTTCACTCAAAGAAGTATGGCTCAACATGGTGGGTTGGTTTATGATCATGGGTGCTAACGGTTTTAAAGTGGGAGACAGGATTGAAATTGAGAACATCAAAGGAGATGTTGTCAATATTGGATTTTTTAAATTTACCTTACTTGAAATTGCACCAGATCCGAGGTTTGAACAATCCACAAACAGACTCATTCATTTTCCAAACTATAACATCGTCCTGCATCGATTTTTTATTGTTTCAGAAACTATGGATTTTGTTTGGGATGAGTTCCGAATCTATTTAGATTTAAAATCAAACTGGCAAAAAGCAGAAAAGATTTGTACTCAAATATTACATGAAGAATTGGTACTCGCACCTGAACTTGTAGAATCAAAAATCAGAGAAATGTCAAAAAACTATCTTGTGAGACTTGGAAAAACAACACCAATCGTTTATACTTCTTTGGAACCAGAAGGTACAATTCTTATGTGTTTACGTTATCTAACGCCCATCCGATCGAAACGTCTCAATCGTATCTTAATCTCAAAAGAAATTTTAACTAAATTCAAAGAAGAAAATGACATCTACATCCACACCCATTAAAGACAATTCCTTTTGGATTTTTATCTCTCTCCTAGCAGTTGTTTTACTGTCTGGTGTTGTATTTGGTCCCTGCAAGGGAAGTGTGGAAAGACCATCTACTGTCCCTAAAGATGCAAGTTTCGAAAAAAAAACAAATCATTATTCGATGATTGGAGACGGGTACCTTCGTGAATGGTACGAGAATGGAAATCTGGTCACAATAGTTCCGGTGAATTCATTGAGCCAACCCAATGGATTGGGTAAAAAATTAAATTATCTTGCAGGGAATACCATTATGGAAGGAAAGATGGTAAACGGGGAAAGAGATGGGCTTTGGAAATTTTATTTTTCTGACGGAAAAATTTATATAGAACAGAATTACAAAGTAGGATACCGAAAAAAACAGATATGGATCCAAAGCCCTGAAATTGGCAATGAAAATGGAGCCTACATTCGTTACTATCGTACGGGGCGTTTGAATGAAAAAGGATTTTTTGATGGAGGACTACGAACTGGTGATTGGGTGAGATATTATCCCGATACAAAAGTAGAAGCAAAAGGTAGTTATGCGGAAGACAAAAAAGTAGGAGAGTGGTTTTATTACTATCCTACTGGCGTAAAAGAAGCTACTGAATTGTATTCGGAATCTGGCGAGTTACTCTCACGAAATACATATTACCCGAATGGGAAAAGTTGGTGTGTCGTGAAAAAAGACAAAACTCCAGAATGTAATTAAGGATTGTCGACCACTCAATCAAAAATCAAGGAAACGAAAGAGAATTGGTTGGAATCAATCATTCTCTTCCATGGTTTTTCTTCTCAAAACTCAGTCGTTTTCCCAAACAAACCTAAACTGTTCTGAATCACATCGATATTAAAGAGTAATAAACTAAATAAAAACGTGACAAACAAGATGATGAGTATCGTACTAAAAATGGACATGAACCCATTCCGTAAGAATCGATACTGCAAATAAGCAAAACTGACGGATAAATTTTGCCAGTTTGGATTTTTTGCCTCACCACCTACCTTGTTATAATTAAAAATATAAAAAACAGATAATAAACTGATCAAAAAGAAGATAAAATAACTAAATTCGCTCACATAGTGCTTTTGTAGAAGGAATAACGGAATATAAATCAAATTCCCAATCAAAATTCCAATCAGGATGATGACGAGAACATGGAAAATCGGTGCAAAGTAGGTTCCCGTTTTCGTATTACTTGGAGATCGGCCTTCTTCTTCTAAAGAAGAAGAAAATTGTAAGGATTGGAATCCTTCGTAGCTTTCTTTATCTTTAATAATGGTTCTGTATGCAAGAATCGTTATGATATATGTAAAAACTAAAAATACAAAATAAAAATAGGAAAAGATATCCTTTTGTACCATTAGATTCAATTGGAAAAAAATCTTTGGTAATAAAACCACAAGCGATACAGGATACAATACATGTGCCATTGATTTATGAAACCAAGCTCGCGTTACATAAGTGACAGCAGTCGAAAAGTTAAGGAAAAGATAAAAGAATAATAATCCAAGTAACAACTTTTGACCGATGAGCACACGTTTGACGCTGTCTTTTGTCTCTTCCATCTCTGTATCAATTGGCAGTTCTTTTGATTCTAATTCGATCAAAAATGATTCTAAGTAGGAGATCCTTCCCATAATCCCATTCTCAGCGATCACTTGTGGTTTCATTGTTTGTAGACTTGTTTCCGAATTTTCGGAACTGATAAAGTCGGGAAATTGGACTGTGTAATCCACAAACAAAGAGTGAAGAACAACCAGTGCAATGAAGAGAGGGGAAAGGATTGGTAATTTTTTTTTGAATTGAGTCATTTAGTTTAGAGAATTACAAAGATTGTCATCATCCCAATGGCAAGCACCACTAACATGATGATATAAGGCATCAAATGGAAACTTTCATCGGCCGACAGATTTGGATTTTGTTTGGCTTTTGTGATTTTTGCCGTAGGTGAGGCAACCGAGTTCATGATATTTGCAGCACCCGCATTACTATCAGTGGTTTTGATTTTGACTGAGTTTTCTTCTTCGATGATTTTGCCATAAATCTGTTCATTGATTTTGATCACCACTTCCGAAAAATTTTTGTTATTCGAAATGTTCACAATTTTTGCAGGAATTTGTTTGATGGCACCTGATTCTTCTTTGAGTTCCAAAGTATTGATGATGGAATCTGTGACTGCATCCCCTGGTACGAGTCGTATGTATACATTATCACCTGCTTTTAGTTCCACAAGGGGGATTCCATTGACAGGCGAAAGTTGGAACTTAAACTGAACAATTTGTTTATCGGCTGGGATGAGAAATCCAGATGCTTGCGGGACCGGGGTTACGGGAGGGGCTTCCTTTTTGGCAATTTCCTCTTCGTCCACTGTGGTCTTTGTCATGTCATTCGGATCAATCAGTTCAAAATGGATTTCCACTTTGGGTTCTGAATTCCCTGCTGTCCGTTTGTGGATTTCGCTGAAGACAAAGTCCAAACGGTCGGTCAAGTTGTGGTCCATATAATGTAAAATTTCTTCTAAAAAACTCTCTGAACCAAACTTCGTTTTGATGAGTTCTTGTAGGGACTTCGTGATGTTTTTTTGTTGTTCCCCTTTGTAGATCACACGTTGCATTCGGTTGTAAAAGTCTTGGAATGTCGAACGAACAGGCAAAAGCGAAAGGGGACTTGAGCACGAAACTCCCTCATATTTCACCGATTTGATTTCAACCGGGTCGATGATGGCAGAAACCATGGTGTACACCATATTGGCTTCGTCTCGTAGATTGACTTTGACAGAATAATAGTTTGGTGTTTCAGGCATAAGGTTCTTTTTTGACAGTATCCATCTTTCAGAGAAAGCTGTCAAAAAGATTAGGTCATCATGGGAATCGTCTCTTTAATCACAATCCGTTACATCCGAGGGTCCCGCGTATTGGGTTTCCTCTCTATCAAATCCAGACTATCGTTTATCGTGATGGCTGTGGGAGTGGGACTTCTTGTTGTGGTTTTGTCCATTTTTAATGGATTCCAAAAACAAGTGAAAGAATCCCTTTGGCAGGGTGGGCCTCATATCACAATCGAAAACTCCTATGGATCAGGGGCCATCTACGATTATGAGACTGTGATCGCCCATTTGAAGTCTGATCCGAAACTTGCTGAATCCTTTGTTTCGGTGGAAGGTAATATCACAAGCCACGGCCTCATCCAGAGCAATAATAACTTCAACCCTATCATGATCCGAGCTGTGCCCATTGATTCGATTGAAAAATTAGTGGAAAATGGCCTCCCGAACTTCCCTCGGATCTTACAGTACAACCGAGATGAAATTTCTTCGATCAATTCTAAAAAGATGGTCGTAGTGGGAAAAGAAATGAGTGCCATTTATGGGTATGGGATTGGTCGGGAGATCACCATGGCAGTGCCTGGTGGACGGTTTACTGTAGAACGTGGTGTCCAAGTCAATGTGCAATCCTTTCGATTGGTTGGCCTCTTTAAAACTGGTTATTATAATTACGATTCCAAGTTTGTGTTTTTATCGCTTCCTCAGGCCCAAGAGTTTTTTAAGATGAAAGGTGCTGTGAACCAAATTGCCATCAAGGTTCGATCGCTCGATGATCTGAAACTCACCAAACATCGAATTTTATCTCGTTTGAATGAGGAGAACTGGAACCAAAAGATCCAAGATGATACGTCATGGTCAGTGCGAACCATTGCCGAAGAACAAGAGAATTTTCTTGCGGCCCTTCGTTTGGAAAAAACCATCATCTCCATCATTGTCTTTTTGTTCATCGTCCTTGCGGCCCTTGGGATGGTAGCAACGGTTCACTCTCTCATTCGTGCCAAACGTAGGTCGATTGGAACGTTGAAAGCTCTGGGACTTGCTTCCAATGATATCCTCCTTATCTTTACCTTAAACGCGATGATTGTCGGAATTTTATCTTCTCTTGTTGGTGGTATGACGGGGATCTTTATCGCCACCAAATTGGAAGTCATCATCAACGCCATCTCTGAGATCATCAATGGAGTGGGGAGTCTCTTAAATCCTGGAGATTGGGATCCCGTGGAACTGGTTCCCAAAGACATTTATTATTTTGATCATATCCCTGTGGATATTGATATTTCCTTTATCTTTATGGTAACAACTGCTGCTACCATTCTCTCTGGCCTTGCAGGTTATTTCCCAGCTCGAATGGCCGCCAATCTAAACCCAGTGGATACGATTCGCAATGACTAATTCTGAAATCAAACCAACAGTCTCCGTAAGGCAGCTTGAAAAGTATTACCAAGTCGTCGACAAAAGGTATCATATCATATCAGGGCTCGACTTTGAAGTGTTACCCGGTGAAATCGTTTCGGTGGAAGGTGCCTCGGGCGTTGGGAAATCAACACTCCTGAATATCTTAGGTGCCATGGATTCGTTTGACGATGGTGAGGTGGAAGTTTGCGGAGTTTCTTTAAAGAATCTAAATGAAAAACAAAGAGAAAGTTTTCGTGCTGAAAAAATTTCCTTTATTTTCCAACAACATTTACTACTCCCCGATTTTACCGCGTTGGAAAATGTAATGATGCCACTTCTCATCGCAAGGATGAACCCATCGCTTGCCAAATCACAAGCGATTGAAATCCTAAAAAAAGTAGGACTTGGGGAACGTACGGAAAGTTTTCCTTCCCAACTCTCTGGTGGAGAAAGTGCTCGTGTGGGTGTGGCACGTGCCCTTGTGGGAAGAAGGCAACTCATCCTTGCTGATGAACCAACTGGTAACCTTGACCGAGACAATTCCAGGCATCTGATGGATCTGATCAAAGAATTGCAGAATGAGTTCAAATTTTCTCTCATTCTTGTGACCCATGACTTGGAACTTGCTTCCATGGCTCACAAACGAAATCGAATCGTATCCGGTAAGCTATCGCCCGTTAGTCTGTGATGTTTTGCCGTTTCTGTGGGACCACCCTGTTCCAGTTTCGGATCTCTGGTAAATTTGGGTGCGAACATTGTATCACACAATTTTCGTATCCAAGACTTCCAATCAAAAAATGGATCCCTTCTTCTCTACTCGAGGAGATACAATTGGCCCTTCAAAAAAAACATTCCAAAATCCATTTCCTTTCTTACCGGACTCGGATCACACGTAACCTTTCTCATTCCGTATTTCCCTTTTATGATTCTAAGGAAAAGGAAGTGAAACGAATGTTAGTCGAAAATGGGTTTTTGGAATTTTTACATGCGAATGAAAATCCAGATCCAATTTATCGTTTGTATTTGGGTAGTGAAGACCATTTGCGTTTCGAAATTTTGGAAACGATCGATGTGATGGATGATCAGATTCCCAAACAAAAGCGAGAGTTTTCAAAAAAATTTCCAAAAGAAGTTCGATCTCTCCTTCGCTTTTTGTACCAAAAAAAAAATTGGGCGTTTTCACGAGGGATTGGTTTCCTTTCCTCTTGCCCAACCAATTTGGGAAAGGGGAGGCGAGATTCCCTCCTCATTGGCATTGAATCAGGAGTGGATCCTAGCTTCTTTTCACTTTTTGAGAAACTTTCTGAATTTGGTATAGAATTTGCTCCTTCCACCGATCATAGAAGAGAGTCACTCGGAAATTTCCGAGGACTTGTCGTAAAAATCTCGTGGAAGAACGCATTCGCGGTCCAAAAACGTCAGTTTTACAAAATTCTTGGTTTACGAGGCTCCCTTTGACCCAGTACGGTCAAGATGGGAACAAGGACGTTCGTCTAATTACTAAAGGCAGGGTGCGGCATGTTGGAATTCACCAAAAGAGCAAAAAGAGTCATCAACGAAATCGCCCAAGATGAGGCTAAACGTTTAGGTTCCGATTTTATCGGTCCTGAACACATTCTACTTGGGCTTCTCCGGGAGGAGGACTCTGTCGCGATTAAGATTCTCACGAATCTAAACATCAATTTAAACGAACTCCGTAAAGAAGTGGAGAAACGTACCCGCGAGGGTTCGGGTGCTTTGTTACTCGATGTCAGCCAAGGGCAAGACAAGTACCAAAAAATGATCGAAGTTTCCAAAGAAGAGGCAAAACGCCTCAAACATAACTATGTGGGAACCGAGCACATTCTCCTCGCATTACTTCGTGATAATAATAATATAGCGGGAGGATCTTTATCTTCCTTTAGCGTAAATTATAATGTCATCAAATCGGAAATTTTACGTCTGTTAGGCGCACCTCCTTCAGGAGCTGTGGGTGGTTCCACTGGGACCCAGTCCACAGGCCAAAGCCAATCACAAACGGCAGCACCAAGACAAGAAAAAAGTAAAACTCCGATCCTTGATGAATTTGCACGAGACCTCACACAATTGGCACGTGAGAAAAAATTGGACCCAGTCATTGGGCGCTCAAAAGAAATCGAACGTGTGATCCAAATTTTATCGAGAAAAACCAAAAACAACCCGGTTCTCGTCGGAGAATCAGGTGTTGGGAAAACGGCGATCGTGGAAGGCCTTGCGCAAGCTGTGATCGAAAAATTGGTCCCAGATTTACTTTTCGATAAACGAGTGTTATCTTTAGATTTGGCAAGCCTCATTGCAGGTACCAAATACCGTGGTGAGTTTGAAGAACGATTGAAAAAAATCATGAAAGAAATCGTCACTTCCCAAAACATCATCATCTTCATTGATGAGTTGCACACTCTGATTGGGGCTGGGGCCGCAGAAGGGGCAGTGGATGCCGCAAACATTTTAAAACCGGCACTCGCACGTGGCGAACTCCAATGCATTGGAGCAACAACGAATAACGAATATCGTAAATACATCGAAAAAGATTCTGCATTGGAACGAAGGTTCCAAATGGTGAAGGTACTCGAACCTTCCGTTGACGATGCGGTTCTTATTTTGGATGGATTGAAAAAAGCATACGAATCCCACCATAAGGTGCGTTATTCGGAAAAAGCCATCGAACAGGCAGTCAAACTTTCACACCGTTATATCAACGACAGGTTTTTACCAGACAAAGCAATTGATATCATCGATGAAGCAGGAGCCAAAGCAAGACTTGCCAATTGCCAACGACCAAATGAAATCAAAGAGATCGAAGAAGAGATCAAATCGTTATCTCTGAAAAAAGAAGATTTGGTTCGTAGCCAAGAGTATGAAAAAGCGGCCGCTGTTCGCGATGAAGTGAATCGTAAAAAAGGTGAATTGGAAGAAAAAACCAAACAATGGCAAGAGAGAATGGAAGGGTATGCCGTTTCCATCGAGGAAGAAGACATCCTTTCTGTTGTCAGTCTTTGGACGGGAATTCCATTGAAAAAAATGGAACAATCCGAAAACACAAAACTTCTTAATTTGGAAGAAGACATCAAATCTCGAATTGTTGGGCAAACCGAAGCGATTGAAAAAGTGGCACGTGCCGTCAGACGCTCTCGCACTGGTCTCAAAAGTGAAAAACGACCTACTGGATCGTTTATTTTCCTTGGACCAACTGGTGTGGGAAAAACGGAACTTGCAAAAGCCCTCGCGGAACAATTGTTCGGTTCGGAAGACAATATGCTTCGTATCGATATGTCGGAATACATGGAGCCACATGCGGTATCAAGACTGATTGGAGCTCCTCCTGGTTATGTAGGGTATGATGATGGTGGCCAACTCACAGAATTTGTGAGAAGAAAACCATACAGTTTGGTTTTACTTGATGAGATCGAAAAAGCCCACCATGATTTGTTTAATATCCTTTTGCAAATTATGGAAGAGGGGAATTTAACCGATACGAAAGGTCGTAAGGTCAACTTCCGAGATACCATCATCATCATGACATCCAATATTGCCGCGAAGGAAATATCCAAAGGTGGAAGATTGGGTTTTGAAGATTTTGCAGACGAAAGGGAAGCTTATAAGGCTGAACAGGCAAGAGAACAACTTAAAAAACATTTTAATCCTGAGTTTTTAAACCGTGTGGATGAAGTGGTTTACTTTGCTCCTCTCAAAAAAGAAGAAATCGTTAGCATTGTGGATATCATGTTAAAAGATTTTAACAAACGTTTGACGGAGAAAAAAGTATTCGTGGAACTCACATTCGCTGCAAAAGAACATTTTGCTACGATTGGATACGACCAAAACTACGGAGCCCGACCACTCCGACGTGTGTTCCAAAGAGAATTGGAAGATTATATGGCGGTTCAGTCTCTCAAAGGTGTTTATGAAAACCCTACTAAAATTTTGGTAGATATGGCAGAAGGAAAACTTGTGTATTCCGAATCAGCTTGGGAAGATTACAAAGAAGTTCCTAAAAAAGACGATGGATCTTCGCCAAACACTGAGGAAAAAGACTTAGCCCTCGTATAAGGGTTTTTAGGAAGGCGAAAGGAAATGGCAATTCTCATTCCCCTCGTCTTCCTATTTTCTTATTTTTTCATCCGTAAAATATGGTTCCAACTTCGTAAAATTCGGACAGTCGGAACCATTGAACGGATCGAATTGGGTTACATCCGACCCAATTTAATCCTACCTGAAGTCAAAGTTCACTATAAATACTATTTCCAATCAGGTTTGTATTTTGGTTCAGGGTATCTAAATTTATCTGATTTTTTGCCCACAGAAGAATTCCACCTCCACCTAGGACTCGGGGAAAATCCGATCCTGTACGTAGGAGATTTGGAAATCATTACCGAAGAACATATCGAACATTACTTGCTTTCCAAAGGGGGAAGCGTTTTCCTATACCTGGACCCTATTGAGCCATACCATTCTAGGATCGATACGGTCAATTTGAACTCCATTACGGTTTCCTCGGATTTATTATGAAACATTTGATTCACATCACTGCTGTTATCTGTCTACTTGTATCTTCTTTGTATGCGCAAGAGAAAGAACAAGTTGGTTCTGCTTATTTCCAAGCGGTTGATGAATACAAAACTAAAAATTATGCTAAATCAATTGAACTTGTAAAAAGTTTACTTGTCGATGGAAAATCCTCTTACGAATTTTACGCCCTACTTGCTTTCAATTATGATAAATTAAACGATTTTGAAAATGCTTACAAAAACATGTTGGAAGCTAGGAAACGAAAACCAGATGATG
Source organism: Leptospira biflexa serovar Patoc strain 'Patoc 1 (Paris)' (assembly GCF_000017685.1). Taxonomy (NCBI): domain Bacteria; kingdom Pseudomonadati; phylum Spirochaetota; class Leptospiria; order Leptospirales; family Leptospiraceae; genus Leptospira; species Leptospira biflexa. The sequence goes on along the minus strand of NC_010602.1, from coordinate 2,659,866 downwards.
AGGACTTATTACAAGGAAGCCTTGCGATATTAACTCGTCATAAAAAATGGAAACCTGCAATTGAACTGGCTGAAAAAGCCATTCCCCTTTACCCACAAAATCCAGAAATTCGATATTTTTATGCCTTGGCCCTTTCCGAAAAAGGTGCTTCCAAAACAGCCCTTTCCCAAATCGAAAAAGCAAAGGCAGGCAGTCCGAGTGACGTCCGTATGCTTGAGTTAGAAGGGAAAATTTATTACCAACTGAAAAATTATGACAAAGCTGATATGAGCCTTCGTTGGGCATCTAGTATCAACCAAAACTCATCTGAGATTTGGAATAACCTAGCCCTCGTTCAAGAAGCTCTTTACAAATCGAATAAAAAGTTAGGGAAAAAAAATCAGGCGAATACCTACTTAGAAGAAGCAAAATCCTGCATTGAAAAAGCATCCTCACTCAATGGTGAAAGTAATACCATCAAAGAAAATTCAAAAAGGATTTCTGCTCTCACTGCCCTGTGAAAATTAAGTTCCACACACTTGGTTGTCGCTTAAACTTTTTTGAGACAGATGGTATGTATACTGTTCTCAAAGACAAAGGGTTTACTTTGGCAACACCAGACGAAAATGCACAGTACATTGTGGTGAACACATGTACTGTGACAAATAAAGCAGATGTCAAAAATAGAAACATCATTCGAAATGCCATCCGCACAAACCCTGGAGCTAAAGTATTTGTAACTGGTTGTTATGCGGAGACTGACAAAGAAGTTTTACAAAATATTCCTGGTGTGTATGGAGTTTTTGGAAATACAGAAAAAAGTTCTTTGCCTTACCAAATTCTCGCAGACTGGGAGGGGAAATCCTACCTTCCTGAAAAATCACTCGATCGTTTTTCTTATTCAGATGTATTACCGGAAGGTCATACAAGAGCTTATCTCAAAATCCAAGATGGTTGCAACAGAAAATGTTCTTACTGCAAAATCCCTGCCGCAAGAGGGCTTGGTGTCAGCCGAAAATACGATGATATTTTGGACCAAGTGAAATACTTGCAAGACAATGGTGTTGGTGAAATTCAACTAACAGGCGTAAATTTAGGTTGGTACCGTTTAGAAAATGGTGAAAAAGGTTTTTTGAATTTGTTGGAAGACATTCTTAAGGTTTTGGAATACTCTCGCATTCGTTTGTCTTCCATTGAACCACCAGACGTTGGATCTGGATTACTTGATCTCATGTCACACCCTAGATTTTGTAAGTTTTTACACGTTCCCATCCAGAGTGGTAGTCGAAAAATTTTAAAAGAGATGAGACGGACCTACCACCCCGATGCCTTTCGTACACGGATGGAACTTGCTAAATCGAAACTACCCAATCTCTTTTTAGGAACTGATGTCATTGTTGGATTTCCTTCCGAAACCGAAGTCGAATTTCAGGAAACAAAACAATTGTTAATTGAACTTGGTTTTGCTAAATTACATGTTTTTCCATATTCTGTGAGAAAAGGAACCACTGCTGAAAGTTTAGGGGACCCCATTCCAGGGGATGAAAAAAAACGGCGAGTCCTAGAACTTATGGCTCTAAGTTCCATCCTTCATACTTCCTATGCAAAAACAGCAATTGGAAAAACCTTTGAAGCAATATTGGAAAATGATGGAAGGTTAGTCACCGACAATTATTTAAAAGGACATCTTCCCGATTCGTTCCCGATTGATACCCTGCAAAAAGGTCAATTTGTGGATGTTAGGTGTGAAGAGTATTTCCCCGCCAAAGACAAAGAAGGTGAATTTCTTTTCACCTTTGCAAGATAATCCAAAAGAAAAAGAATTCCCAATTTCTTTCAATCAGTCATGATAAGGTCATGATGAATCGTAAAAAAATATTCGCGATGATCGCGACTTTTGTAATCATTCTAAGTTTAGTTTTTTTATTTTTCCTTCGAAATTCCAAGTCCGATCGTCTTTCCATTCAAAAAGGTTCACTCGTGGAAGCGGTGTATGCATTGGGTACGGTCAAACCAGTGGATAGTTTTGTATTAAAATTTGGAATTGCGGCCTCGATCCGAGACATCTTTGTGGAAGAAGGGCAATCAGTAAAAAAAGGTGATCCTCTTCTTGTGAATGATTCTGGGATTACCTTTCGTTCTCCTTTTGCCGGCACAATCACCAAATTGAATGTTGCCAAAAATGAAACAGCAATGCCTGGCATCCCCATCTTAGAAATCCAAAATTTAAAAGAAGTGTATGTCTCTGTTTCACTCGACCAGGAGTCTGCCTTACGCGTGAAACCTGCCCAACATGCCCAACTCAGTTTTGAATCCATCCGAGGGAATGTTTACAAAGGTGAAGTGGAAAGGATTTATCCATCAAACGGGCAATTTTTGGTGAGGATTGCACCACATGAATTACCGCAAGGGATTTTACCTGATATGACGACGGATGTAGCAATTGAAGTCTCTTCCAAAGACAATGTCATCCTTGTCCCACTTGTAGCAGTTGAAAGAGGGAAAGTGGTTCGTTACAGAAATGGGAAACGAGAAAAAATGGAAATTCGAATTGGTGCCATCAATTCAGAGTTTGGTGAACTGATCCAAGGTGATTTACTTGAGGGTGATGAAGTACTGGTAAAAAATTAAATGTTATTCCTTGCGATTCGCCAAATTTTATCCAGACCACAACAGTCTATTTTGACTTTGATTGGGATCATCCTTGGGACAGCTGGATACATTGTTTTTTCAGGGATTATGCTTGGGTTCCAAGCCGTGATCACAGACCAATTGGTCAATTCAGATGGACAAATTAAAATTTCACCTAAAGATGAACTGATCACCGAACGTACATTTGATGACGTTTTTTTTCAGGGAAAAGAAGTTCGTTGGCTTTCTCCCCCATCGGGAAGAACCGATAATTCAAGGCTAACCAATGTTCTTGGGTGGATGGATAAATTATCCAATGACCAAAGGGTGGTTTCCTTTGCCCCCCAACTCACAAAAGAAGTGATTTTTGTGAATGGGAAAGCAACTGCTCCCGCAAGATTTGTGGGTGTGGATCCAAACATCCAACCGAAAGTTACCAACCTAAGCGATTACATTGTCGAAGGGAAGTTGGTTGATTTATCTAAAGGGACATCCCTTGCCATAGCGGGAGAAGGGGTTCTCAATAAATTGGGAGCAAAGATTGATGACACAATCTTTGTTTATATCCCAGGCACAGATCTTGTACCCATCAAAATTGTTGGCATTTTAAGTACGGGGAACCGTCTTGTTGATGAGGTCACAGTGTATTCGTCCTTATCCACAGTGCAAAGTATCACCAAATCAAGTGGTGAGATCTCTCAAATCATTGTCAAAATTAAGGATATTCGTACGGCAAAAGAAATTGCTGAGGACTGGCGATACTTTAGCAAAGATAAGGTGGAAAGTTGGGACGAAGTGAATGCGAGTATCTTACAAGTTTTTCGGACACAAGATATTGTAAGAAACTCAACCACTTTCACCATCATCTTAGTGGTTGCCTTTGGAATTTACAATATCCTAAATATGGTAGTAAACCAAAAGAAAAAGGAAGTGGCTATCTTACGTTCGATTGGATTTGATGAAAAGGATACAATCCAACTCTTTATTTTCCAAGGATTATTTTTAGGAACACTTGGTGCCATCATTGGCATATTCGTGGGAATCCTCGGTTGTTATTACATTGATGGAATTCCCATTGGAGATCCAAAACAAAATTCAAAAGCCTTGATGAAAACCATGATGATCTCCTGGGATATGATGATTTATGTAAAAGGGTTTTCCATTGCTGTCCTCAGTGCATCCATTGCGAGTTATATCCCGGCTCGAATGGCAAGCCGACTGTCGCCCGTCGATATCATTCGAGGTGCCACATGAGTTTTGGAATCGAAGCCGATCGTATCTTTAAATCATTTGGGGAACCACCCCAAGTGGTTTTACAAGATGTATCCTTAAACATCAAAGAAGGGAACTTTGTCGCTCTAACCGGGAAGTCTGGATCTGGTAAATCAACGTTATTGTACATTGTCAGTGGGCTTGACAACCCAACCAGTGGTGATGTGAAATTGAGTGGGAAATCATTACAACAAATGGATAGTAAGGAACTCCATGCACTACGGAATCTATCAATTGGATTTGTCTTTCAATTCCACTATTTATTACCGGAATTAACAGGATTAGAAAATATTACGATGCCCGCTCGGAAAACAGGAACTCATAAACAAGTGGAAGATTATGCACTTCATCTGATGGAAAGTTTTGGTGTTTCCCATTGCAAAGACAAATTCCCAAGCCAAATGTCAGGAGGGGAAGGGCAAAGAGTTGCGATTGCCAGAGCCCTCGTCCAAAAACCAAAGTTTTTATTTGCTGATGAACCAACAGGGAATTTGGATACAACAAACGGTGATAAGGTGATGGAAATCTTTAGGAGGATCAACAAAGAAGATGGTACAACCATTTTATTTGTCACGCATGACCCTGATTATGCGGCAATTGCCGAGCAGAGGATTCATATGATTGATGGAAAAATTGCGGAAATTTCATAAAATATCTGCTATAGTAGTCTAAATCTGATTCTATAGCAGATATTTTCCAAAAAAAATGATGAATTCGTATGCTCATCAACAAGTTTGGTAACAGACATGTTTGAACATTTTGAAACTGAAGCCATCCGCATCCAAACCAAACGCACTGGGGAAAAAGAACACTCTACCCCATTATTTTTAACCTCCAGTTTTGTTTTTGATGATGCAGAACATGCGAGGGCTCTTTTTGCGGAAGAAGTCACGGGAAACCAATACACAAGGTTTTCCAACCCTAATACTACAGAACTCATTGATAAACTTTGTGCATTGGAACAAACCGAAGATGGAATTGCAACTGCCTCTGGGATGTCCGCCGTATTTACCTCAATCTTTGGTCTTGTGAAATCAGGAGATCATATTGTATCTGCAAGAGCTATCTTTGGATCCACTCACCAAATTTTTGCCAACATCTTACCACGGTTTGGTGTAACAACTACCTATGTTGATATCGCCAAACCAGAAGAATGGGAAAAGGCCTTTCAAGAGAATACAAAAATAGTTTATATCGAAACACCATCGAATCCTGGACTTGATATTGTGGATTTGGAATGGGTATCTGCTTTATGCAAAAAGAAAAAAGCCATCCTCATTGTAGACAATTGTTTTTGTTCTCCTTATATCCAACGTCCTGCTGACTTTGGCGCTGACGTGGTGATCCATTCTGCCACAAAGTACTTAGATGGCCAAGGAAGAGTGATTGCTGGTGTGATTTTAGGGAAAAAAGAATTCATCCAACCCATTCGTTATATGGCAAGAAATACGGGTCCTTCCCTTTCTCCAATGAACGCGTGGATCATTTCCAAAAGTTTGGAAACATTGGCAGTACGGATGGACCGCCATGCCGAAAATGCAATGAAACTTGCAACATTCTTAAGTGAATCAAAGGATGTAGAACTAGTTCGATATCCGTTTTTGCCAACTGATCCAGGTTATGCGATTGCTAAAAAACAAATGCGCTCGGGTGGAGGTATCGTTTCTTTTGTGATCAAAGGTGGCGTGGAACGAGCAAAAAAATTCTTAGATGCACTCAAGTGGTTTTCCTTAACTGCAAATTTAGGGGATACAAGAACAACTGTCACTCATCCAACAACCACAACACATTCCAAACTCACCGAAGCGGAACGATTGGCTGTGGGGATTTTACCGGGTCTCATTCGTGTGTCCGTTGGACTAGAGCACATAGATGATATTGTTGCGGAAGTGAAACAGGCATTGGCAAACTCAAAGTAAATAGGTCTCACATGTGAGCGTTTCTATTTGTTAAAATTCAAATTGTTACAACGCTCACAAACTTCTTCTGGAATCACTCCTACTTTCATGAGTAATCCAAACATAAAACAACCCGCACACCATCCAAGAAAGGATTCTAAAGAGGCAAAGAACACTAGTGTTGCCAATGTGATTTGGTAACCTAACGAATACCCATTGCTATACAATAGGATTGCAATTACGCTAAATGAAAAACCAATCAATTGGGCAAATCGTTTTGGTGGTCCTGCGGACGGAACAAAGGAAATCCCAAGCCAAGGAACCAAATACTTCGATGTGAAAAACGCAAATGGTTCCCATTTGGGACCATAGGTCACTCGCAGTGTAAATCCAAGTAAAAGTAAACCTAACACAATTAAGTTGGGGAATAGGATGGAAAGGACTCCTAGAAAAACGACAGTGGACGCCACAATACGCGTGACATTTTCATTGACGACGTCTGGATAAAACCCAAGCTTCATATGTTTCCTCCGTTTTCTTATGTTCTAAAATTTAGACCCAAGAGAGCAAGAAAAATTCGTTTTCTTGGAGGAAATGTTTATCTTATTGACGAAAATTTCGTCTTAAAAGAGTAGTTACATCAATTTGGGAGGGTATTTTCGTGAAAATCCAAAGAAGCTACGGAATCTACCTATTCGCCATCGCCTTGTTTTGGGCTCTTTGGCTCCAATTAAGTGCCGGTCCTAAAAAACAAGGTCTGAACCCAAAGACCCATACTTGGTTTCTCTCCCCAAAAGAAGCCCTGGACTTACCAGAATTTAAAACCATCGATACAAGGTCTTTTCCTTCTAGGCTCTTAGAAAAACTTCCAATGTCCCAAGTCCTCGGTTGGGAAGACCTTTCTCTCAAAGAAAATCCTTTCCGTGGAAAATTACAAAAAGAAGAGGATATCCAAAAAAAACTTTTGAGTTTGGGCTTCCACTTGGAGGATTTGATCCTCGTGTTAGGTGATGGAGCCAGTGGATGGGGTGAAGAGGGGAGAATTGTTTGGAGTTTACGGGAAGTTGGATTTTCCAATGTGTTTTGGTTTGATGGTAACGTCAGATCATTAAAAGAGGTACTTGTGGTTCGCAAACAAAGGGCATCCCATCCAATAGAAAAGGATACAATCCAAATCAAAACAAATATCACAAAGGAAGAAATTTCCAAACAGTTACAAAATAATTTTTACCAAATCTTAGATACGCGCGAGACAAGGGAATTTTCCGGCTCTACTCCCTACGGCGAATCACGAGGGGGGCATATCCCCGGCGCAAAATCATTCTATTACCAAAATCTATTTGATGCGAAAGGAAGTATCAAATCAAAACAAGAAGTAGAAACAATCCTATCTCAGTTGGGTATTACAAAGACAAAACCCATCATTGCTTATTGTACAGGTGGTGTTCGCTCTGCTTTTGTGGTAGGAATCCTTCGATCTTATGGTTATAATGCTTATAACTATTCTGGATCGATGTGGGAATGGTCTTTTTACCCAGACCTTCCCATGGAAAAATAAATTTGAAACGATATTTAATACTTATATTGGTTTTGATGATGACTTTCTTAATTGGAGTGTATCTGTTTCAGAACAAGCGAGCCATACCCATTGAACAAGTATTTGTTGGTAAAATATGGGGAAAACCAATCGAATTCCTTCCCGACGTGAAAGGAGTGGGCGCACCTACAGCAATAAATTGTGGAAGTTGCCATACTGAAATTTATGAGGAATGGAAATTGTCCACTCATGCAAATGCCCTTCGGGATATCCAATTCCAATCGGAATTGGCAAAATCGAGTTCCCCGAAATGGCTTTGCCTCAATTGCCATATACCCATCCAAAACCAAAGAGAAACCATCGTCACTGCTTTACGTGGTGGGGATTTTTTTCAACCAATAGAAATCCCCAATCCAAATTTTAATCCAGAAATGATGGAAGAAGCAATCACATGTGCCACTTGTCATGTTCGTGTGGATACAATCACAAATGAAAGTTATGTGATTGGGGCAAGCGGTGACACTTCTCCACCACATCCCATTCAAATCAATCGGAAGTTTTTGCATAATCGTTGTAACGATTGCCATAATGAAACCTATACACTCAATCAATCTTTAGTTTGTTCCTTCCAAACAGGAACTGAATTACAAAGCTCCAATCCCAATGGAACTTGTGTTTCATGCCACCTACCTGAGGTTCAACGGTCTTTTGTGAAACCAACTTTAAATCGACCCATTCGAACATCACATAGGCATGGGTTTATTGGAGGTGGAGTCCCCAAAACATTTTCCCTTTACAAGGACCAAATTCGATTGGGTTACAAACCAGGCCTTGTCCTAGCGGAGTTGAAATGGGAGAAAGACACAATCGTGATTCGTTTGAAAAATCAAAATGCAGGCCACCATGTCACAACAGGTGATCCAGAACGTTTTTACCGTCTCATCTTAAATGGTTATGATCCATCCGGTAAGATTGTTTACCAAGAAGAAACCAAAATTGGCCAAGATTGGGAATGGACACCAAAAGCAAAAAAGATAAAGGACAACCGGATCCCGTCTAATGAAGAGTTCGTTTGGAAATTAAATCCAACGAATCCAAGTGGAGCAATCTCTCGTTTGCAATTCCAAACAATCCATGTACGATTGAAAGATCAAACTTCTGAGTATATGATACAATCAGCTAAACATGTGCCAGAGCCCTATTTTGAGAATGTCAAAAAAATCAAAGAACTTTACCCACATAGTTCTATCGTTATTGAAACGGTATATGATGTGAAGTTGGGGAAAAGAAAAGATACTTCTTTGGTTGAATTATTCAAACGAAATGCAGAACGAAGAGGAGAATAAAATCATTTGTATCATTCCTGCAAGGGATGAAGAAAAAAGTATAGAACAGGCATTAACTGGTCTGATAAAGAAGTCTGGACTGAATCGATCGGATTTCCTAGTTGTGAACAATGCGTCCAAAGACCAAACCAAAACGATTGTCAATCGATTGGGAATTAAGATACTCGATTGTCCAAAGATTGGATATGGGAACGCATGCCTTGTGGCTTTAGAAATGATCAAAAAATCAAATCTAACTCCCAACTATATCATGTTTTGTGATGCTGATGGTTCAGACGATCCCAAAGACATCCTTTCCATCATAAAAACGATAAGAGATACTAATGCCGACTTAGTCATTGGTTCCCGAACACTTGGTGTGGCAGAATTTGGTTCTTTATCTTCCATTCAAATTTTTGGAAATGCACTCACTTGTTTACTCATCCAAATTTTCTTTCGAAAAAAATTCACTGATATGGGCCCACTCAGAATCATTCGTTACGATTCTCTCCTTCAGTTGGAAATGAAAGATGAAACTTGGGGATGGAATATAGAAATGCATGTCAAGGCCTTACAGAATCAAATGAAGATACTTGAAATTCCAGTCAATTATCGTAAACGTATCGCTGGAGTTTCGAAAATATCAGGAACCTATTCCATGTCAGTCCGAGTAGGAATCAAAATTCTTTATACTTTTTTAAAATTACTTCTTTTCGGTAAATGAAATTTTAGAGAGAGAATGTTCCTTTTTTTGATCTACCCATTACTTCTGTTTTTTGTTGCGAATGGAATCGATCGTAGCGATACCATTTCCATTCTTTCATCCACATTTTCACTTGGACTCTATTTCTTTTTTTTACAAACAAAATTGTATGTGTTTGAAAATCGGTTTTGGATGTTTTTATGTTATTCTGTAATCTTACGTTGTTTTGTTTTAGGTTCCCATCCAAACCTGAGTGATGATATTTATCGTTATCTTTTTGATGCGAAATTATTGTTCAATGGATTTTCTCCTTATGTGCAAACACCTTCCGCCTGGATTGTCGCAAACCAAATGCCTTTTGGGGATATGAAGGAATTACTTACAAATATGAACAGCCCAAATTATTTTTCCGTATATCCACTGTTACTTCTTTCGATCTTTCTGATTGGTTTTGTATTAAATTCTCTCTTACAAACTCAGTTTTTAGGAATCCAAATTATTTTTTTGTTATTCGATTTTTTGAATTTAAATTTGATTCGCAGATTTTATCCAAAGGAATCATTTCATTTTTATTGGATCTATTTTGCCAATCCACTTGTTATCATTGAAGGGGTATCTCAGATGCACCCTGAAATTTTGTTTGTGCCTTGGTTACTGGTTTTCGTTCAAACCAACCATCTATGGATACGTGAGTTGGCGATGATCATTCTTACACAATTCAAGATCAACACTGTTTTATTTTTATTAGGTTTTTCACACCAAAGAAAAAAAATATTGTATGGAGCATTCGGAATTCTATTATCGCTTGTTGTTTGGAAAATAACAGTTTTCAGCAATTTAGAGTCGCAAGGGAGCCGGGGGATTGGTTTATTCTTTCATTCCTTTCGTTTTGCAGGGATTCTCGAACCTATTTTTTATATAACTTTACATTCTTTCGGATATTCATATTTGTCTGGAATTTTATCGTTAAGTACTTTTGCATTTTTATTGATTAATTTATTTTTGAATGAAAAGTTTTTGTCTCTTCCGATAGAAAGAAGATTGTTCCTTTTATACACTATCTTCCTTCTGTTTTCACCTGTGATCCATTCTTGGTATTGGATTTTATTTGTAATTTTGGGAATGATTTGTCGTATCAATCCGATATTACAAACTTTAGTGATCATTCTTGCCTTTTTGTCTTATCTCATTTATGTTTCTGAGTTGTATTTTTATTTGTATTGGATTTTATCCTTAATTGGTTTTGGTATCTATGGAATTAAAGAAATTAATTATCTTCGCAAAACGGCCATTCCTTGGCAAAGTTAAAACACGATTGGCTAATTCCATCGGTGATGAAAGAGCATTGGATGTATACCAAGAATTATTAACTTTTACAAATGCCATCACTGAAACTTTGGATGTGCAAAAAATCGTATATTGGGATGAAATTCCAAGTATACCAAATCACTTTTTTAAAAATGGCTTCCTACATAGTCTTCAATCAAGGGGAGATCTGGGAGAAAAAATGGGGAAAGCATTTCAAAATGAACTCGATCCGAAACCATGTCAAACTCTCATCATCGGTACTGACTGTCCTTATCTCACGGTAGCAACATTTGAGAAGGCATACAAAGAATTAGAGAAATCAGATTTTGTCATCGGACCCGCAAAAGACGGCGGGTATTATTTACTTGGGATGAAAGAATTTTTTCCGAATGTTTTTTTAGAAATTCCTTGGAGTACGGAATCTGTTTTACCTTTGACCATAAAAAGGATACAAGATCAAAACCTTACCTTTACATTATTAGAAGAATTAAATGACATTGACACGGTTGAAGATTGGAAGGAATGGAAACAAAATCATTAATTCATTGGATGTAATTGGATCTCAACTCGCCGATTCAATGCTTCGTGTTCCTTTGTTTGGTTCGGAGATTTAGTATTTCCATAGAACAAACGCCTGATTTGATTCGGTTCCACAAAGTGGATCAATAAAAAACGTTCTACCTCTAAAGATCGTTTTTCGCTGATCATTATATTTTCTTCGTTATTTTTTCCCTCCACAGCATGAGCATCAATATGAATTTCATAGTTTCGGTTTCGATTCAGAAAATCGGCTACCGTTTGTAAGCGGACTAAGTCAGGTTTGGGTATTAAATTCGATTTTTTTGCAAAATAAATTGTAAACGAAGTAACGTCTGTTTGTTTTTCAGTTTTTTGATATGGATTTTCAAAAATCACTCCTTCTTCTGCCAACAAATCGAAGTTTGGTCTCAGAAAATATTGAACAGTGTAAGTTAAAAAAATGAAGAAGAGTGCTTTGTTCCACTGGAATCGTGACATATTTTAATCTTCGGTATGTTTTCAAATTTTCAGAAGGGAGGCTTTGAAAATTATGATTGAAATATGTCCCTTACCATTATTTTCTCACTTAAGGTCTTAAAATGAAACTAAGAGAGTTAGCTGAACGATTGGAAGCAAATTTCACTGGGAACGGTGATTTGGAAGTAAATGGAATCAAAGATTTAGAACACCACTCATCTGTTGATCCGAATAGCATCTATTATGTGGCATCTAAAAAATATTTAAATAAACATAAAAAAGCAGCTGATGTTAAAATTGCGCTAACGATTGATTCTCTTGCCTCTTCGTTTCCAAATGCCATCATCATTCCTGAAGAAGGTTCGAAAGTGAAATTCATCCAAGTGATTTCATTTTTCGAAAGAAAACCAAACCATTTACCTTCTATTTCACAAAAAGCAAGTATCCATCCTTCAGCAAAGATCGGTAAAAATGTTACCATTATGGACTTTGTCGTGATCCAAGAAAATGTTGTGATCGGTGATCATGTGGTTTTACACCCAAATGTTGTCATTGAATCGAACGTGGAAGTAGGAAATGATACTGAGATTAAATCTGGTGTTGTGGTCTACTATAATTGCAAAATCGGGAAAAGAAATTTAATCCACGCTAACACAGTCATCGGTGCCGATGGATTTGGTTTTTATGATTATGGCGGAATACGATACAAAGTCCCTCAAATTGGCAATGTCGTGATTGGAGATGATGTCGAGATGGGCGCACATTGTACGGTAGATAGAGCGGCTTTAGAATCGACAACCATCGGAAATTTTACAAAATTTGATGATCACGTACATGTTGGTCATAATTGTAGAGTGGGGAACTATGTGTACATTGCTGGAGCCACAGTGCTTGCAGGTTCTGTCACAATTGAAGATGGTTGTTTTTTGGCGGGTCAATCCGCAGTCGCAGAACACCTAACGATGAAAAAAGGATCAATTCTATTGGGACTTTCTGGTCTAACGGAAGATTCAAAAGAAAAAACAGCATATTTTGGAATTCCCGCAAGGCCAGCACTCGAGATGCATCGCATTCACACTTCCTTGCCAATGTTACCTGAAATTGCAAAGGAACACACAAAACGAAAAAACAAAGAGAATTAAATCATTATAAAGAGATTGATTCTATATTTTTTTTCAAAGACTGAAGATTTTCGTTCATTTGTGATTTGAGATTCATTTTGACAAGGCCTTCACTCAGTTTGAAAAGGCCATTGAGTTCCATTTTGTCGGAAATGACCAAATGGCAATGGTTTCCATCTTCTATAAATTCATATCTATCAGTAAACTTCATTCCATTGGCAGTACAACTTGCAATGATCAGTTTGTTTTCTTTCACTTCATCGATTTTATAAATTTCATTTAAATGGAAGATTCCTAAATCAATTTTGATTTTATATTCAGTTGCTTCTGGGTTGATAGCTTCTACCGAATGAATGCTTTTGTTATAGGAAGTTTGATTCAACATATTTCGAACATAGGAAAAAACTTCAGTGATGGGTTTGTGAATTAACGTTTCAACTTTGGTTTCGATCATTTATTTTTTGGAATCATTGATCCACTGTTTCCAAATTTCAGGAACAAAGCCGATTGTGGCCCTTTTACCGTCTCTGACAATGGGAGTTTTAAACAGGAGAGGGTTTGTTAGTAGTGCCTCTTCTTTATCATATAACATATACTTTAGATTTTTATCTTCGTAAACTTTTGATTCTGTGTCAATGAGGTCATCCAGTTTGACACTACCAAGAATCGATCTGAGCTCCCCTTTGCTCATCTCCTTCTCTTGCAGGTTGATGAATTGGAATGGTATACGTCGTTCTTGGAAAAAAAGTTGGGCCTTTTTAGAATCCTTACATTTTTTTGTTCCGAAGATCTGGAGATTCATCCAAAAATTGACTTTTTAAATTCTTCGAGTAGGGTTTCTGATCCAGATAACATCAATTCAATTTGGTCCTTATCTAAATCATACATAACATGAGCTTGCAAGAACAAGGTAAACTCTTCAGCAGAAACTTTTTTTGCATCGAAGTTTTCTTTTAGAAAGTTATACCAAGCAGCTAGGATGACCTTTTGGTGGGCCAATTCTTTGATACCGATGGTAATGATTTTTGAGGATTTCATGTAATTTCCTAAAGAATTTCATCCAATCTTTTGGATCGTCAATCTAAAAACCTTTGGAAGGCTGAAAAATACAAAATCCATGCACCTGAATTCATATCCAACCTTCGAAACGATTGTGCAGTGCTCACTGTTGCATCGATGATTCTTGTATCATCGATCACACCAACTTGGCCATCGGCACGAATATAAAAACTTGATGTTTCGCCGTTATAATTCCCGCTGAATTTATCGATTGCAATGTGGTGGTAACCAATACCAATTTGGAAAAAAGTATTTTCGTATAACCTATGATTGATGGCAGTTTCCGCACGATACACAAGTCCACTCCCACGAAGCCTACCTTTTTGATTGAAATATTGTGTATCAGGAAGAGGCTCTCCTATGGAATACCCTCGCACATTCCAATCTGCAGATGTAAAGCCCATTCCCAGGCCACTTTCCCATTCCCAATTTTTCCAGATTGGCATTGAAAAATGATACATTCCCATCACGTGATAGGAATATATTTCTGAATTAAGTTTTGTATAATATAAGTCGCTTGTAACTTCAGTTAGTTGTAGAATCTGCCAATCATTCCTTCCGACAAAAAAACCCACACGATTTCGAGAATCTAGTAGGAACCGTAAAAATCCCTCATAGAGATATGTTGTTTTCCCACCTTTTAGGTTTACATCGGAAAAAATAATAGGATTGAAAGTAGAGGTGAATTGTTTGAGGTCACCATCAAACCGACCAGGAACTCTTTCTCCAACTCCATATCGCATTCCCACTTCGATTCCAGAAGACTCCGCAAAGAGATCCTTGTTCGGAAGAAACAAAATCAAAAAAACGAGAAACGAAAGGATTACAATACATCTTGACATAACAATTTCATCCAATTTCGTGAGGAAGAACCAATATGGAAACACTCTTTCAAAACGGATCTCAGTTTAATCTCATTTTAGGATCTGACATCCTAAGTCCTTATTTTTACCTCATCCTGATTGCCTCAGTTTACTTAAGCTTTCGGTTGGGATTTCCGCAGATTCGCTTCCTCTTTCTTTCCTTGAAAATCCTCACAGGGAATATGGATTTTAAAGGGTCCAAAGGGCAACTGGTCCATTCCCAAGCTTTTTTTGCGGGGATCGGATCTTCCTTACTTGCTGGATCCGTCATTGGAACCGCCCTCGCAATCGCCTATGGTGGGATTGGTGTTCTTTTTTGGATTTGGGTGATGAGCTTACTTGTGATGCCAATTCGGTTTGTTTCGTCAACGCTTGCGGTAAAATTCCGTAACCAACTCCCTAGCGGGCGTTACCTTTCGGGGCCCATGTATTTTATCGAAAAGGCCTTACGGGCAAAATGGCTCGCCGTTGCCTTTTCATTGGCCAGTCTTGTCACCGTTTTGGTATTTGGTGGGATTTTTCCATTTGTTGGACTCACATATTTGACAAAAGAAGGACTGAGTTTATCGGGTTTGTCTGGTCCGATCTCCCTTTCTGTCATATTATTATTCATTGTTGTGGGCGGCGTTAGGCGAGTGGGTAGGGCTGCGAGTATCCTTGCCCCTATTGGGATTATTCTTTTTATATTTGGTTACGTTTCTCTTTTTTCGAATGGTATGATTTCCTTTTTTGGATTTTTGTCTGATGTCACAAAAGAAGCGTTTTCCATCAAAGCATTGCAAGGTGGTGGAGCTTTTGGGATCCTCCGTGGACTTTCGGTTTCGCTCAGTACATTCTTTTTGTCTACAGAAACCGCAGTAGGAAAGTCTTCAGGGATAGCAGGAGTTGTGAGAACTGATTACGCCGCAAAACAAGGATTAGTGAGTATGCTCGCATCTTTTTTTGAGGGATTTATCATGGCAACCTTGGTGGGATATGTATTGTATTCCTATGGGGCCGTTAATTTGGATACCATCATAACTTTCCCTGGTCGGATTTTGGAGCAAAAGGATTCCATTTCTGTGATCCTTTTTGTTGTATCGTTTCTATGTTTTGGGATCCTTAGTCTTGCTGGTTGGTTTTATAGTGGTGAACAAAACGCATTTTATGTGTTTGGTGAGAAGTTTGCCAATTTTTTTAGAATGTTATTCATCGGATCTACGCTTGGTTTTTCCTATTTATATGTAAAATATGGAATCGAAGTTTTATCCTTTGTGATGCATTGGGGTTATGTGGCAGCTGTCATTACGAGCGTGCCCCTCCTTGTTTCCTTAATGTTACTCGGAAAATCCGCTAATTTTGAATTAAAAAAATACCTCTCCGAGTCTGGGGCAAGGTATGAAATTTTTAAAGATATTTATTTACTCTTTTTGACCTTACTTCCTAAAAACTTGATCTCTAAAATTTTCGGTTACTTTTCTACAATGAAGTTACCAAGATTTATGATGATCCCTATTTTAAAGGCTTTTGCAAAGGCATACAAAATCAATTTGAGTGAAGCGGAATTGGAAATCAAAGAATATGCTTCCCTCAATCAGTTTTTCACAAGAGCACTCCGGGCAGAAGCGCGGATCATTGACTCTGCTCCGAATGCAGTGGTGTCTCCTACGGATTCCAAAATCACAAGTTTTGGAAACATCAACCAGTCGACCATCATCCAAGCAAAAGGAATTGACTATTCCGTAAAAGAATTGTTAGGTTCTGAGAAATTTTACCCTCATTTTACTAACGGAAAATACATTACCTTTTACCTTTCGCCCCAAGACTACCACCGTATTCACAGTCCATTTGCAGGTCAAATTTTAGGTTATTATTATGAACCAGGAAAATTGTTTCCTGTAAACGATTTGGCCGTACTCAATATCCGGGGGCTCTTTCCAAAAAACGAAAGGCTTATCACCTTCTTACAAACAGAATATGGTAAAATTGCCGTGATCAAAGTGGGGGCTTCCAATGTAGGAAAAATCCGAGTGACGTATGACAATAAAATTGTCACAAACAACTGGATCCGTTTTGCCAAAGAACATCACTATAAAGATGTTTCGATCATGATTGAGAAGGGTTCAGAAATGGGCCGTTTTGAAATGGGCTCCACTGTCATCCTTGTCTTTGAAAATGGCACAATCGATTTGACAAACATCCAACTCGGAGATAAAATCCAATACGGGACAACGGTAGGACATTTTAAATCCAAAAAGACAAGTTTACCGGTCAAATTTTAAGATGATGAATTCTCAACTTGCCACCTTTCCGAAAGAAATTTCCTTTGATGATGAGTATCTCTACATCGAGTGGAAGGATGGGCATGGTAGCAAATATTCGTTACTCGACCTACGGAAAAAATGCCCCTGCGCCACTTGTCGGGGTGGGCATGGGGGAAAAGTAGGGCAGGCGACAGGTCACATTGAGTCCATCAAACTCATTTCATGGACCAAAGTTGGCCGTTATGCCATTTCGATCGTTTGGAGCGACTACCACAACACGGGAATTTATTCCTACGACCACCTAAGGGCTTACGCGATGGGAAATTCCAGCGCCTTTGACTAGGGTTTGGTTACTTTTTGTCAATTCAGAAAAAAACTGAGTGACAAAATCATTCGTATTATGTCTCATTATCCTAAGTTTTTCCGGAGATAAAAGGGCATGGGTGAAGGTTCACTCTCACAAGACGAGATAGACGCATTACTACAAGGCGCGGATGATACATTCGACCTCTCTTCCTTAAGTGGCGCATCCAGCTCGTCATCGGACAACCTATCTCCGATTGACCGCGACATTATTTCAGATGTGATCGGCTCTGCATTCCAGGTGGCGGGGAACACACTTGGCACGATCTTGGCAAAAAACACTCGTTTTATGAACCCTGCCACGGAATCGAGCTCTTCCGCTGACATCCAAAAAGAATTAGGCTCAAAATCGGTTAGTTTGTTTTCAACAATTAGCGGTAGTTTGGCGGGGCGAGTTTGCCTTGTGATGGCCCAAGAAAATGCTGCAAAAATTGCAGGTGTGATGATGGGGGGGATGACTCCTCCAGGCCAACTCGACAACGCTCAATTACAAACACTAAAAGATTCATTAGCACCTATCCTTGGAACAGTCACTGCTCAAATTGGTATGAAACTCGGCGGAACGATGTCTGGGAATCCACCAGAGATTGCACTTGTCAATTCTGGTCGTGACTTGCAACTTCCAGATGACAGTAGTTTGGTGAAAACTTCCCTCAGTTTGAATATTGATGGAGTCGGATCCTTTAAAGTATACTATGTAATTGCATTATCCATGGCAAACTCCATCCTAGATATCCAAAAGGGCGGAGGTCAAAAACCCCAACAACAATCCGGCGGAATGAATGTCAACATGCAGCCTAACATGGGCATGGGTGGAGGACAGGGTTCTGTTGGAATCAAAGGTGTGAATTTCCCTTCTTTAGCCACTGCTGGCGGAGGGCCTGGCCAAACCAATCTCAATCTACTGATGGACGTACAAATGGCTCTGACAGTGGAGCTTGGGCGAACCAAAATGTACATCAAAGATATTTTGGGTTTGGGGGAAGGTTCCATCATTGAGCTCGATAAATTAGCCGGTGAACCTGTTGATTTACTTGTGAATGGCAAACTCATTGCAAAGGGTGAGGTTGTGGTCATCGATGAAAACTTTGGTGTTCGTGTCACCGATATCGTAAGTCCCACAGACAGACTCAAAGGCGAAAAATGATCCAAGCTGATAGGAAAATCAAAAAAGGAAGTAGGGAAGTTATGTACTTTTCGATTGTCTTTCTTTTTTCTTTTTTCCCGCTACTGAACCCTCTATTTTCACAAACGACAGATACAAAGGAACTGGACCAAATCCTACGCCAAGAGTTGGGTGAGACTAAATCCAAACCGGTTGGATCTGATAGTGGATCCAATGGAAATTCAGGATCCAATCCTAATTTCGATTCAAACTCAAATGGAAAATCCGCAAATGGAAATACTTCCAATCCCCAAGCAAACGGTAGTCAGTCGGCATCTTCTGAAGGAAACAAAGAAGAACCGAACCTAATCCAAGAGCGTTATGCCGAAAACCAAGATGATTCTCCGTCGGCCACTTGGATATTACTGAAAATACTATTTGTATTAGCGATTTTAGTGGGTGCAGGTTATTATTTAATTTTGCAAATGCAAAAATCCAAATCGGCAAAGTATCCAGTGAAAGGGTTTATGAAGGTATTGTCGAGTTTACCTTTGTCTGCCACACAATCGGTGCAAATCATTGAAGTGGGTGGTCGTACACTCGTGTTAGGTGTTGCCGATGGATCAGTCAGTTTACTCACAGAAGTCACTGCTCCCGATGAAAAAAACCAAATCCAAAAAATGAAAGAGGAAGCTGATCCTTACGTTCCTAATTTTTTGGAAACAGTCCTCGAGAGCCTACAGTCGAAGGCACAACGAAAAATCCGAATCAACCCCAACCAAATGGAAACTTTAGAAATGGACGGGGCAGCGGAAATCCAACGGAAAGCCAAAGAAGGATTGGAACGGCTACGCAAACACCGAAAACTTTTGGAAGGAGGAGAAACATGAGAGATCGTTTTTTTTCCTTTGTAAAGAGACATAAATCAGTTATTTTTCTCATTAGTATTTTGTTTTTGGTATCGGCAAGTGGATTTGCAGGCTTACTCGCGCAGGACAAGGGTTCACGAATTCCAATTCCAAATTTGTCATTTAACGTAAATGAGGCGAGAGGGCCAAAAGAGACCAGTTTATCCCTTATGATCCTTTTCCTTGTTACGATCCTCTCGCTTGCTCCAGCGATTGTGATGAGCGTGACATCGTTTACAAAAGTAGTCATTGTGTTTGATTTTGTGAGAAGGGCACTATCACTTCAGAACCTTCCACCTAACCAGGTCATGATGGGGCTTGCCCTCTTTGTTACATTTTTTATCATGGCACCTACTATCGGTAAGGTGAATGATGAAGCTCTGCAACCTTATTTAAATGGGAAAATTGACCAGTCTGCTTTTATGGAAGGATCCATGAAACATCTGCGACAATTTATGATCCGTCAACTCGGTAAAGATGGAACAAAGGATGTGGCTCTCTTTTTGAAGATCGGAAAAGTGCAAAATGTAAAGTCATTTGAAGATGTCCCTTCTTATGTTTTAGTGCCCGCTTTTATGTTAAGTGAAATTAAAAAAGCGTTTATCATTGGTATTTATATCTTTATTCCATTCATCGTGATTGATCTGATTGTCGCTTCTGCCTTACTCGCAATGGGTTTTATGATGTTACCTCCGGTAATGATCTCTTTGCCATTGAAACTGATACTTTTTATCCTCATTGATGGATGGAACTTACTCGTTCTGGAACTCGTAAGGAGTTATAAATGACAGAAGTTGACGTGGTCAATATGATGCGAGAAGCCTTCATCGTTACCTTAAAAATATCGAGTCCTATTTTGATTACAGCTCTTGTGGTTGGACTCATTGTTGGGATTTTACAGACCACAACATCCATCCAAGAACCTACCATTGCCTTTGTACCGAAACTTGTTTCCATTTTTGCCGTGATTGTCTTTTTTTCAGCATGGATGGTGCGAGTGATGACTGACTACACGAGGGAAATTTTTTTTATGATCGAAAAGATATGATATGGAAGCATTCATTTTACACTTTCAATCCTTTCTTTTTGTTTTAGTTCGAATCCTCGGACTCTTCCTCGTTGCGCCTTTTTTCTCTTCTGAATCCATCAACTTCTCGTTACGAATGATCTTTTCTTTTATGGTTTCTCTCATCGTGTATCCAGTGGTGGCAAACTATATGCCACCTGTGCCTGGTCATATGATCAATTTTGGGATTATGATTTTGTCTGAGATGCTCATTGGAGTTTTTATTGGATTTCTTGTTTCGCTTGTGTTCAGTGCTTTCCAGATGGCAGGTGAATTTTTTAATAACCAAATTGGATTTGGTTACACCGAGATCCTAGACCCCGTCACACAAAACTCACTCCCTGCCATTGGAACGATGAAAAACCTAATGGCCACAGCACTTTTCCTCGTGATTGGTGCGCACAGGTTTCTCATTGAAACACTTGCTTATTCCTTTGAAAAAATTCGCATCATATCGTTTACAGGAAAGGTCAATAGTGGGCTTTACCGATTGGTAGAAGATGCGATTGGGGCCATGTTTGTGGTTTCATTTAAAATTGCCTTACCTGTGATGGGGATTCTTTTTTTGGTATCTCTTGCGGAAGGGCTTATGGGAAAGGCGGCACAACAAATGAATGTGATGTCCATGTCCTTCCCTTTGAAAGTATTTATCGGAACTCTCACTCTCATTGCTACGTTAACTTTTATCGCCACACAGATGGTGCAAGGGATCCAAATCTCCATGGACAAGGCAAGTTTACTCGTTCGGGAGTGGCCTAGTTTATGAAAGAGAAAGATCCCCTTTTTTGCACTTTGAAACAAATCCGGGTATCCACCTATGATTTGATATGTGAATTCATATTTTCTCCCAAAATAAAATCTTTCTTCCATAGGACGATTGGTTCGATGGGGAAGTATATTTGTTTCTGTAAGGTAATCGTAGGCGGACATATCATTTCAGAGCAAACGAACGAAGATTCTGAATCAAACGGTTTTGAATTCCCGCTTCGGTATGCGACGGGGATCTATGAAATCCAACTGCAACTTTTTGCGGCGGCAGATGAAGGGAGAACCGAACCTCCGAGTGAAAGGCGTCGGCGGGAAGAGAAGGAAAAAGGGAATGTTCCCAAATCCAACGAAGTGGCCTCAACCATGGTATTACTTGGTGGAACCGGTGTTTTGTTTTTACTCGGTGATACCTTTATCAAAAATACAGCTATCTTTATTAAAAAATACCTGCCGATGGGCATGCACCATGAACGGTTTGGGGCAGAAGAATTTCGGGTGATCTTATCTGGCGTTTCCAAAGATTTTTTTAATCTACTTTGGCCCGTCCTTGCGATTACCCTTGTTTTTGCGATTGTAGGAAATGTGGTGCAAGTGGGGTTTATGTTTTCCCCAAGGGCTTTGTCTTTTCGGTTTGATCGCATCTCCCCCAATTTTAAAAGAGTTTTGCCGAATCGCCAAACATTGTTTAATCTAGTAAAATCGCTCGCCAAAGTCGTGTTAATTGGGGTAATAAGTTATATTTTAATCTCTGGAGATTTTTTAAAAGTATTACTCACGGGGAATATGGGTATGATGCAGGCCATTACACTTGTGACATACTCTGGATTTAAGATCATGATGGCAGCGGGACTACTCTTACTTGGGATTGCTGTTGCCGATTTCTTTTTTCAAAAATCAGAATTTGAAGAATCCTTAAAACAAACTCCTTCGGAAGCCAAACGAGAGATGAAGGAAGATTCAGGCGACCCCGTGATGAAAAATCGCAGGATGCAATTGGCACGCGACATGATGCAAGGAAATATGTTACGCGAAGTGCCTAAAGCAGATGTTGTGATCACAAACCCAACTCATTATTCTGTCGCTCTATCGTATGAGATGGGAAGGGATTCTGCTCCTCGTGTGATTGCAAAGGGTGAAAACCGCCTAGCGCTGGAAATACGAAGGATTGCTCGTGAAAACGATGTTCCCATCGTGGAAAGTCCCAAACAAGCAAGGCTTTTGTATGCACAAGTAGAAGTGGGAGATGAAATCCCACAAGAGTTCTTCCAAGCTGTGGTGCAGATCCTCATCACTCTGGAAAAGTTCAAAAAAAAAGTAGGAATGGCATAACCATATGAACTTTAAAGATATCCTGAAACAATCTGATGTCATTTTAGGTGTAGGAACATTGATGATCCTAGGGATGCTCATAGTCCCTTTACCTGGTTTTGTTTTGGACATTCTCATTGTGGTGAGCATTGGGCTTGGACTTCTCATCCTCATGACCGCTTTGTCTGTGACGGAACCCAGTGAATTTTCGATTTTTCCAAGTTTACTCCTGATCACGACCCTCTTTCGTCTGGCACTGAACGTATCCACCACTCGGCAGATTCTTTCCAAAGGCCCTGCGATGAATTCCAGTGTGATCGAAGCCTTTGGAACATTTGTTGTGGGTGGGGAATCGGGACTTGGAAAGTATGTAGTGGGTCTTATTATCTTTATCATCCTCACCATTGTACAGGTGTTAGTCATCACAAAAGGTGCGACAAGGATCTCGGAAGTGGCTGCAAGGTTTACACTCGATGGATTGCCACAAAAACAAATGTCCATTGATATGGAACTGAATAGTGGGGCGATCACGGAAGCAGAAGCCAAGGTGAAACGTAAAAAAGTCCAACGCGAAGTAGATTTTTATGGGGCCATGGATGGAGCATCCAAATTTGTGCAAGGGGATGTTAGGGCTGGTCTTATCATCACGGCCATCAATTTACTCGGTGGGATTCTCATTGGTTCTACGATTCGCGGGGAATCGTTTTTAGCATCAATTGAAACCTACGGAAAGTTTACGATTGGAGATGGTCTTGTTTCCCAAATTCCAGGACTCCTCTCTACAACTGCTACAGGTATCATTGTCACTCGTTCTAGTTCTGAAAAAAAACTCACTGTCGAGATCAAAGACCAACTCTTTGGGAATGCCAAAACATTGTATGTGGTGGCGGGTGCACTTGGGTTAGCAAGTTTCATTCCGGGGCTCCCTTTTTTCTCCCTTCTCTTTTTGGCAGGTGCCATTGGATACTTAGGGTATTCCATCGAACAAGTGGCCAAAGAAGAGATCAAAAAAATCGAAACCGTTTCCCAAGAAAAGACCCAAGAAAAAAAGCCAGAAAATTATATCAAAGAAATTTCAGTGGAAGCAATCCAGGTGGAACTTGGTCGCGATTTACTACCGTTAGTGGACGCCTCTTCTGGTGGGCACTTACTCGAACAAATTGCGAATACGCGGAAAAAATTTGCGATTGATTTTGGCCTTGTGATCCCTGCGATACGGATCATTGACAATTTAGAAATCCCTCATGACAATTATAGCATTCGGATCAATGGGGTGGTAGTGGGGCAATCTGCAGTGCGAGCTGACAGGCTTATGGCCATGAACAATACTACGCGTAATTTGGAAGCTATTATTGGGGAACCTTTCACCGAACCAGCGTTTGGTTTAAAGGCGACTTGGATTGACCCGAATGATAAAATCGAAGTGGAAAACAAAGGGTATTCGGTTGTAGATCCATCGACAGTCATCATCACTCATCTCAAAGAACTCATTTCCAATTATGCATCGCAACTTCTCGGAAGAGAAGAAGTGAAAGCTCTCCTCGAACATCTCCGCCAAACCCACCCAACCCTTGTCGGGGAATTGGATTATGACAAACAAGGAAGGCTCGGGATCATCCAACAAACATTACAGAATCTTTTGGCAGAAGGTTTGTCCATTAAGAACCTTCCGAAAATCATGGATGCAATTGCGAACCATCTCCCTCGTACGAACAATCCATTTGATTTAGCGGAACATGTTAGACAAGCCTTATCACGACAAATCATCAATGATTTCCTCTCTCCCGATGGAAAACTCCATGTGGTAACCATTGATCCGAGGATCATTGATCGTATGAACAAAAGTATCACACTTGATGAAACTGATGGAAGTAAACTCATCATCCTTCCTCATGATGTTCGAGTGAGAATATTAGAATCGGTTTACAATGAACTACAAAAGGCATTGGATGAAAACAGATTCCTGATCTTTGTAGTCTCTAGGTACTTAAGACAAGCCTTTGCATTCTTTTTGACAAAGGAACTACCCCCAAGGAACTTTGCAGTAATTGCTTCTGAAGAAATCCATCGAGGGGTTCCGACAGAAATTGCCTCGGTATTAAGCCTTCCATCGCGAGAGGAACACCCACAAGAAGCTTAAGGAGATCCCTTTGACAGACCCAGTCCCATCGCACCGCATTTCTGTTGCTCCGATGATGGACTGGACCGACAGGCATTTTCGTTATTTTATCCGACTTATCTCCAAACATGCGTTACTGTATACGGAGATGGTGACAACAGGTGCCATCCTTCGTGGCAAAGACAACCACAGATACTTAGATTTTTCCAAGGAAGAACACCCCATTGCTCTCCAGTTAGGTGGTGACTCACCCAAAGCTCTAGCTGAATGTGCCAAAATTGGGGAAGACTATGGGTATGATGAAATCAATCTGAATGTTGGTTGCCCTTCGGACCGGGTACAGAGTGGCAGTTTTGGGGCTTGTCTCATGAAAGAACCAGATCTTGTGGCGGAGATGGTAGCTTTTTGTAAGTCGAAGGTCAAAATTCCTGTGACCGTCAAACATCGAATTGGTGTGAATGGAAAAGAAAGTTACGAAGACCTTCACCAATTTGTATCCAAAATCCAAAAAGCGGGTGTGGACCATTGTATCGTCCATGCAAGGATTGCGATTTTAGAGGGACTTTCTCCCAAAGAAAATCGAACCATTCCACCTCTCCGTTATGAAGATGTCTATCGTTTGAAATCAGATTTTCCCAATCTGCCGATCACCATCAATGGAGGGATCAAAACGCACGCAGAAATTAAAACTCACCTAACAAAAGCAGATGGAGTGATGGTCGGGCGTGCGGCATACGACAATCCATTTTTATTTGCTGATGTGGATTCCCTCTACTTTGGTTCCAAGGAGGGAACAATCACGAGAGAATCCATTTTACAAAAAATGATTCCATACGTACAATCTGTACGAATGAGTGGCGGAAAAGTCAGCCACATACTTCGGCATATTTTGGGATTGTACCACGGCGAAAAAGGAGCAAGGGAATTTCGAAGGTATTTCACTAATGGAATGCACCTAACATCAGCCACTGAGTCCATTTTAGAATCCTATTTACAGCGTTAAGGATCCGAAGGGCTTGGTCTTTTGGATTCGTCGCAAAGACGAAGACAAAAGACGGAAGCGTGAGCGGACCCCGAAGGAGCCTGGCCCATGTCTCGGAAAAATATTGTTACACAATCAAATTGGGAACGCCCTAATCAAATAGGAGAAGTTAAATGAACTTGAGTTTGTTTCCTCCTACCAAAGAACATTTTGATCAATCAAAATAGTATAGAATAACGTGGATTAGACGGTACTTACGTGAGATTTGTTCTCTATTTTTTGGTTTTGCCCTAAAAATGGCAGGAAAATGCATCCAAAATCTCTTAAAATCAAATGGGTTGACAGGGCGGTTTCTCTACACAGCCTGGTTAAATTGAGAGGGAATACCATGACCAAGCCACTCACCGTACAAAGTGATAAAACAATGCTTCTTGAGGTGGATAACCCAGAATTTGAAGCGTGTCGGGACCTCGTTGCCAAGTTTGCCGAGCTTGAAAAAAGCCCGGAATATATGCATACCTACCGTATTTCTCCACTTTCTTTGTGGAATGCTGCATCGATCAAAATGACGGCAGAAGAGATCATTGAAGGCCTGACTAAATTTGCCCGTTATTCTGTTCCTAAAAACGTGATGAACGAAATCCGAGAACAAATCTCTCGGTATGGAAAAGTAAAGCTCGTCAAAGAAGAATCCGGCGAATTGTACATCATCTCCAATGAAAAAGGTTTCATCACAGAAATTGCGAACAACCGTGCCGTCCAACCCTTTGTGGATGGAATGGAAGGTGATAAAATCCGAATCAAAAAAGAATATCGTGGTCACATCAAACAAGCGTTAATCAAGATTGGTTTTCCTGTGGAAGACCTTGCTGGTTACGATGAAGGAAACAAATACCCATTTAACTTACGTCCTACGACAAAAGGTGGGATTAAGTTTGGGATGCGTGATTACCAAAGAGCATCTGTGGAAGCCTTTCACGCAGGTGGACGTAACGAAGGGGGATCTGGTGTTGTGGTACTTCCTTGTGGTGCGGGGAAAACCATCGTGGGTATGGGAGTGATGCAAATTGTTGGGGCAGAAACACTCATTCTTGTGACGAACACTTTATCTATCCGTCAGTGGCGAAATGAAATCCTAGACAAAACGGACATTCCAGAATCAGACATCGGTGAATATTCAGGTGAGATGAAAGAAATCAAACCGATCACCATTGCAACTTATAATATCTTAACTCATAGAAAGAAAAAAGGTGGGGACTTTACCCATTTTCATATCTTCAGTGCCAATAACTGGGGACTTATCGTTTATGATGAGGTTCACTTATTACCAGCACCAGTCTTTCGTATGACTTCTGAACTACAAGCCAAACGTAGGTTAGGTCTCACGGCAACACTTGTGCGTGAAGATGGATTGGAAGAAGATGTATTTTCTCTCATCGGTCCGAAAAAATACGATGTACCATGGAAAGAACTGGAAGCCAAATCTTGGATTGCCGAAGCCAATTGTGTAGAAATCCGTGTTCCTATGGAAGATGACCTTCGTATGAAGTATTCTGTTGCTGATGACCGCGAAAAGTTTCGTTTGGCTTCCGAAAATCCAGAGAAACTCCGTGCGATCAGCTATATTTTGAAAAAACACTCCACTAACAATATTTTGGTGATTGGGCAGTACATCAATCAGCTAGAAGAAATTTCCAATACCTTCAAAATCCCTTTGATTACTGGAAAAACCCCACTCCCTGAAAGACAAGAACTCTACCAAGCGTTCCGAACAGGCCAGATCAAACAACTTGTGGTTTCAAAGGTAGCAAACTTTTCCATCGACTTACCAGATGCCAACATTGCCATCCAGGTATCGGGAACATTTGGTTCCAGACAAGAGGAAGCACAACGATTGGGGCGTATCCTACGTCCAAAAGCACAGGACAATACTGCGATTTTTTACTCACTGATTTCGCGTGATACAAATGAAGAGAGATTCGGACAAAACCGACAACTCTTCCTCACCGAACAAGGGTATGAATACGAAATTTATACTTTGGACCAGTTCAAAGAAACGGTTCCAGAAGAATCACTCACGAAATAGAGGACAAAATGAAACTTGTAGCAAAACGACTCGATGTCGTAGAACCTTCTCCCACTCTCGCGATCACGGCGAAAGCCAATCAGTTAAAAGCGAGTGGCCTTGATGTGGTTGGATTTGGAGCAGGGGAACCTGACTTTGATACACCAAATCATATCAAAGAAGCTGCTAAAAAAGCGATGGACCAAGGGAAAACAAAATACACTCCCGTGAGTGGAACTGTTTCCCTAAAAGATGCCATCATTAAAAAGTTTGAAACTGAAAATGGTTTAAAATACGAAAAAAACCAAATCATTGTCGGAACAGGTGGGAAACAGGTTCTCTACAATTTTTTTATGGCGACTCTCAATCCTGGTGATGAAGTGATCATCCCAGCGCCGTATTGGGTAAGTTATGCGGACATCGTTCGATTGGCAGAAGGGACACCCGTGATTGTAGCTACTGATATTTCCAGTGGATTTAAAATCACAGCGGAACAATTGGAAAAAGCCATCACACCCAAAACCAAAGTGTTTATTTTTAACTCTCCTTCCAATCCAACAGGAGCCGCTTACACTCGTTCCGATGTGGAAGCACTTGTAAAGGTTTTGGAACCAAAAGACATCATCACTGTCTCCGATGATATCTACGAAAAAATCATCTATGATGGATTGGAATTTGTGAATCCTGCGATGATCTCAGCTAAGATGAAGGAAAAAACCTTTGTCATCAATGGAGTGTCCAAAGCCTATTCCATGACAGGATGGAGGATTGGATACGGGGCAGGCAATGCCGAGATTGTGAAAAACATGGATACCATGCAAGGCCAATCCACAAGTAACGCTTCTTCCATTTCCCAAGCGGCGGCTGAAGCGGCTCTAACTGGAGACCAAACACCAGTAGCGGAAATGCTAAAGGCTTTTGACAAACGTAGAAAACTCATCGTGGGGTTACTCCGTGAGATCCCTGGGGTGGAATGCCGGATGCCAGAAGGTGCTTTTTATGCATTTCCATATATGACAGGTGTGTATGAAATGCCTGGATTCAAAAAACTTCTCGCTGAAACAAAAGAAACTTCTTATTCCAAACTTTTTTGTGATGTCCTCCTCGAGAAATACAATGTGGCAGCAGTGCCAGGAATTGCCTTCGGAGATGACAAAGCCATTCGTTTGTCGTATGCGTTAGGTGAAAAAGACATTGAAAAAGGTGTCTCTCGCATCAAACAAATGGTAGAGGATTTACAAAAATAAAATGAAACCTGTCCCTTTACTGAAATATCTTGGTAGAGGGGCAAAGTTCACGGAAAAATTGTGGCGATCATATAGATATGATTGGAATTCGCAGAAGAGAGGATTCAACTTCTGGAATATGCGCAGGATTTTTTTTGTGGATATGGGTCATAGATTTATGAATCAATTTATGGAGAAACAAGTTTTACTGTATCTACTGTTCGTTGTTTTTTTCTCAATCTCGACACTAGATTCTGCACCGACTCTCCAAGAAAAACAAAAACAAACAAAACCATCGGAATTAATCAAACGTGATTCACATTCAGAGATTGTGATTCCTGTTGTAGGTCTCAACTTGCACCTGTTTGCTGACGAGAAAAGTGATGTGTTACGAAAATTAAAATTTGGAGAGCCTGTTCAATACGATAAAAATTCATTAGAGAGTCCAAAAGAAGATTGGATCCCTGTGAAATTGAACGATGGACTTTCCGGATTTATCAAACGTTCCGTTGTTCGTTCTGTTCCTCCGAAACAATACTTATCCACATTACTCTTTGAAGCCGAACGAATGATTTTATCGAAACAGGTTGATTTTTTAGCAAAACAAGAGATAACTGATTCAATTTTCACCATTTCTTCCACTGGAAAATTCACAGGGGATGAGTTTATCTTCATTCGTGCCAAAGCAGGATTTTTCTTAAAAAAAACCGTGGATTTAATGAATGAAAAAGGGATCAAACCTGACAATGATCCTGCCACCTTAGAATTTCTAAAACACCACCAAACAAAATTATTATACGATTATACATCCGGGAAATACTATGTGGACTCAAATTATTTTTGGAAGTTATTGGAATCGTACCCTAAAACAAAACATTCGGATTATGCAGGTTATCTTGCTACGGAGAGTCTTCCCTTAGTTGATTGCGGAGTGGATTTACGTTGCCGATTGGAAGAGTTACGAAAAGGAAAATTGCGATATTTGTATCTATTCCCCACAGGAAACTATGTTTCGCTTTATACCAAAGATTTGGTAAAAGAACTTGGATCTATGACAAAGGATCCAGATTCAATTCCATGTTTCCAACCAGTGAGTGAAGGAATTAAATCTGAAATCAACCAAATGATTCGGTATGCGTCTGAGATCGGTCCAAGAGAAAAAAAACAAATCCTGCCTCATTTGCAAATCCTTAAGAAAGAATGTATTCGGTAATCGAAAACTGAAAATAATTTAGCAGGAAGTTTCTGTGAAATTAAGTTACAAACTCTACCCATTTCTAAATCAAGATTCAAATAAAAAATCAATTGGAGATATTATCATTTTACATGGGTTATTTGGTTCTTCGAAAAACTGGGTGACTGTTGGAAAGTTTTTATCCGAATTTGGGAATGTGTATACTTTGGACCAAAGGAACCATGGAGATTCACCACATAGCGCAGAACATTCCATCCAAGTGATGGCAGGTGATCTAGAAGAATTCATTCTGACACATCAAATCCAAAAACCCGTTTTACTTGGCCACTCAATGGGTGGATTAGTCGCCATGTACTTTGATTTGACCCACCCTGGTTTACTTCAAGAACTCATCATCCAAGATATCGCGCCAAGGTCTTATCCTTTCGCTTATGACAATGAAATCGCTTCTATGTCATTCCCTCTCGTTGGGTTTTCCTCACGTACCGAAATCGACCAGGAAATGGCAAAATTCGTCTCGGATAGTTTTATCCGCCAATTTTTGCAAATGAGTTTGGAACGTAAGGAAGATGGATCTTACCATTGGAAATTGAATGTTGATGGTCTAAACCATGCAAGGAGAGTGTTTGAAGATGTATTTACTTTTGATCAAACGTCCGAAACTCCAACCTTGTTTTTATTAGGTGGAGAATCAGATTACATTCGAGAGTCAGATTTCAGCCTGATGGATCGGTTTTTTGATAAGAATCAAAAGGTCAGAATCAAAGGAGGTGGGCATTACATTCATTTTACCCACCAAAAAGAATATTTGGATCAACTTGGGAAGTGGTTACAAAGTGAATTCACTTAACTTCCTTCGCAATGACCAACCAATACTATTTAGATTACTCTTCTAGTAGCGAACGTAACATCCAAGCGGTTTTTTCATGTACATCCAATCTTTGTGTTAAAAGATCCAAGGTCGCTTGGTCATTTCCCTTTTCGGCTGGTGCATAGGCGGCGCGTGCGGTACGGATCACAGCTTCGTTCCCTTCGACTAAATGTTGGATCATTTCTTTGGCTTTGGGTACTTCTTTGTCTTCTGTGATACTGGAATACTTGGCAAACTCCCAACCGCCCATCGGTGCATAATACCCAAGGGAACGAATTCGTTCTGCAATCGGGTCTATGGCATTCCAAAGTTCTGTGTATTGGGTCATAAAGAGTAGGTGTAATGTTTGGAACATTGGTCCCGTTACATTCCAATGGTAACTATGTGTTTTTTGGTACAAAGTGTACGTATCTGCTAATAGTTTTTTTAATGACTCGGAAATGGCACTTCTTTCTTCTTCTGGAATTCCAATGTTAATTTTCATTCTAGACTCCTTATTGATAATTTATATTGATCTAATGAAATTTTCAAACTATATGATTTGAGTGACTTATTTTTTTAATTCACTCACAATCCGATCGACTAAACTTTCTGCCACAAAGTCATATTGACTTGTCGCAATCAAAATATCTTCGCGACTCCAAATCAAACCAAGGCCAAGGCTATATTGAAGGAGGCGTGCCATTGTCCAATCGGCACCAGGTTTTTTCCTCGCATTGACAATGACATGGCCAGATTCGATGTGTACAATCTTGAGAGAAACCGTATCAACTAAATTGGGGATTAATTTGCCCTTTTCATCGAATTTCTTTAGAGCAGATCCTCGGCCAAAAACCAAAGCATCCACTCCCAATACTTTCCCTAGTCTAACTGCTGTTTGTGTGTCAATGATCCCTGTTTTCGAAAAACTTTGTTCATTGACAACTTTGGAAAGTTGTTCCCTTTCGATGACCTTAAATGGTAGTGATTTTGCAATTTGTAGAGAGACCGCGTCGGTGAATTCATCTCCCCATTTGGCCTCTTCTATATCGAAAACAAGTACTGCTACTTTCGTGATTCCTAAGTTGGATTTTCCAGATTCTGGGTATTGGATGGCAGCATCCATTGTTCGACAGTTGCCGGAAATTACGGCTAATATGAGAGAGAAAAACGCTAAATAATGTTTCATAGATTTCCTTAAAGAGGAAAGTAATGTTGGAAAGAGAGCAATTCTTTTTCGGGCTAATTTAGGAGATTTTGAAAAATTCGCTTTCCACTTTCCTCTGTTCCTAGATTTTCCTACTAGGTCCTCATTCATGAAAAAACCTCTCAGTTTATTCCTTCTTATCATCACCTTGATCCTGCTAGTTGCTTCCATTTATTTTTCTGCATTTATTTTGACTCCGACTCTTCTTAGTCAAGTAGACGAAGGCAAAGACAAAAATCATATATCGTTCCAGGATTATAGTTTACCTGAGCCTGAAACAATTCGTTTCCAAAATGGAACCTTACGACTCAGGGGTTGGTATTTTAAACATTCTAAAAAACAAAATTGTGGTATGATTCTACTCCACGGATTTTCAGAATCAAAAATGCAAATGTTATCTTACGCACCTAGTTTTTGGAAACGTGGTTGCAGTCTTTTTATGTATGATGCCCGTGCTCATGGGGAGAGTGATGGAAAATATTCTACTTTTGGATACCATGAAAAAATGGATTTGGAAAGAGCAGTGGAATACTTCTCTGAAATTGACAATACACCAGAAGATCGGATCGGAATCTTTGGAGTGAACTTAGGTGCCGCCACAGCGTTACAATTTGCGGATGGCCAATTCGATTACGGATTTATCATTGCCGATACTTCTTTCAAAGACATGCGTTCTTATGTCGAACAATCTTATTCGATTGCCTATTCTCGGATGATTCGATTCATAACGCCTCTCAGTTTATCAATTGCTGAATTACGGGGGGACTTACTTGTGAATGACGTATCACCACTCAATACAGCAAAATTCATCACGAAACCAGTTTTGTTACTGCATGACAAAAATGAGAAAACAATAGATCCAAGTGGATCCGAACTTATTTTTCAAAATCTAAAAACAAAATTCAAAAAGATTTTCTATTATGAAGACTCTTTTGTTTTAAAAGACGAAAAAAAAATCTTAACTGAGGAATATGATGGCCACATAGAGATTTTTTTAAAGGAATACCGCCTCGCTAGCAAGTGACATTCCATTTGAATTCATAAAGATAATTATTTCAATTTCTATCGAAAAAGCATTCGAATCTGCGTAAATAAAATGGATTCGGATCTTTTATCAATTTAAACATTGTTCGAGATTTCCTTGTTTTCATTCACCTTCATTTATCTAATTTTGATGAGTTTCGGTAGGTCTTCCCAAGTTCCGTCATCACGAGTGAAATACGTCAGATACACTGGCAAAGAACCAATTCCGATACCTGCCGAAATCGAATAACTGTAGTTTAACTTTCCATTTGCCGATTGGATTTGTTCAGGATTGGAAATGGAGGTGCTATACAAACTTGGAAGTGATGGAATTGGACTCACACTGGATAACCCATCAGTGCTACGAAAGATTTCGATTGTGGGAGTTACAAATGATGGAACTGTTGAAAGGAGAAAATAATCGGCGTTCCCGGAACTTTTCACAGATCTCAATATGGAGCTCGTATTACCATTGTTAAGAAATGATGTGAAACCTGAAATTGGAGTGCTACTCCTTGTTAAAGTTGGTGAAGATAATAAGTAGTTTTCAGAATTGAAAGTATAACCAATAGGAGTAGCACCAAATGTAGCTACAAATTTACCTCTTACAAAAATCGGGTATGAATCAAAGCTTTGTGGTGTCGCGTCAAACGTGACGGCTCGATTTTCTAGTCCATTCCCATTAATGCTTCGAACTTCTATGGATTGAGACGGAATGGGAAAACTAGAATTGGGACATTGCAGATATTCAGTTCCACCAATGGTTACAAGCTGAAAACCAACAGAATTTCTCGTAGAATCCGCAAGGCTACAACTAAACCCTGATACCATATTTTGGTTCACTGAAAAATCAGAATGGAGGAGGATGGGTGTGACTTCCACTGCAGTATAAAGCGTGGGAGTTATCAGATACCGACCATTCCCAAAGTAAAATACAGGATACATCCAAGGAAAGTTGGTATCTCTAAATAAAAAGAGATTAGAGTCTAATGAAAGACTGGTCACAGAACTTGCGGCCGGTGGAAAAAAAGCAGAAATCCGTAATGCTAAATTACGATTACTTTGGTAATTTGCTATTGTAGGGTAGTCTCTTTTCTCTTCTGAGAGGAAAAATACATACTCATAACCATTAAATACCGGTTTGGAAATTTCTAATATAGTTTCATAGGTTACTTTTCTTTCTAATGTGACGCCATCAATCTTTGTCACTAAGTCGTAATTTTCTCCATCGGCACTGGAGGCAATGTATCCATCGGATACAAAATCATTAATACCGAAATAAGTCCTTGGGACCTGTAAGTATATAAACTGCCTTCCATTCGCAGAACCAAGGGGTACAAAGGATTCATAAGATGCCAATCGATTTCTGTAATTTGCAAGATCTTCCAAAATAAACTGAGCATCCCCATTTCGACTTAAGATGGAAAACGATTGTTTGGTGATACCATTGTAAATTCGAAATGAAACAGATCCGACAAAATTATTGGAAGAATCTTTGAGTATAATATTGGCAATTCCCCTTTCACTGAAGAATATAAAGGCTCTACCTGATGCATCTAATGTTGCTGTATATGATTGGACATTGCCAGATTCTCCGTAAGGAGAAATTTGTATGCCATTCTCATCCGCTTCATTATAAACAGAATATTCAATGATACCATTCACATATGGTGTTCCGTTGGAATCTGCAAATTTCATAAATAAAACGGTTTGGCTTTGTGTATTATATGCATCCGCTAAAGCCAAAAATCGAAGTAAAGACTGTAAGGATCCCAAATCTTCCGTAGGGTCAAGGTTAGATGGTTTGAAGATTCGGCATTGGAATGACAAAATGGAAAGTAAAATCAATAAAACAATACGGTTCATACAAACTCCTTAAAATAGAAATGAATAACGAACTTCAGCATAAATGGAATTCATCTGAGGTCGATAGGAAGTCACAGTCGTTGGTCTGTCCCAACTGGATTCGAAATCCCAACCTTCTTTGAATTGTTTTCCACCGGATTGGACAACAGGTCTTTCTGGATAACGATCCTTACCGATTATGTAGGCATGAACAACATTGGTGATATAAATAATTCCTACAGTTCCGAGACCTGCTAAAAACTTCACATTCGATTCTTTAGCATTATTTTTACTTTTGACGATGAGATCTTCTGCTATGGAAGTTTCAATGAAACCTCCAACGAACTCAATCGGCAAACTTATGTTCTGTGCGTTGAATCTGGTACTTGGTCCTGCAATTTGGTTCAACAAAACCATCGAATCGTAATGTGCTTTTGCATTTTTCTCTTCTGTGCGAAGCGGGCCCAAAGTATAAAAGAGTGAGCCAAAAAATAAAACACCAAAGGTTCCTGCGGAAGTCGTTTGTCCACCGCAGTATTGCCCCCAGCCAGGTAAAACAGCTGATCGCCAAATTAATGCTAAACGACCTCCACATTTGGTTGAGGCAGGTGATGGTCCGAGTTGTCGAGTCGCTAACCATTCAGCCTCTGCTTTTGCTTCTTTTTCTGCTTGGGTCTCTATTGATTTCTCTTCTTCTAATCTTTTTTTCTCAGCAAGTTTTGTTTCTTCTTCAAGACGTTTTTGTTCTTTGGCTTCTGCGATTAGTCTTTCTTTTTCAAGTTTGGCTTTTTCTTTCTCTT
Source organism: Leptospira biflexa serovar Patoc strain 'Patoc 1 (Paris)' (assembly GCF_000017685.1). Classification (NCBI taxonomy): domain Bacteria; kingdom Pseudomonadati; phylum Spirochaetota; class Leptospiria; order Leptospirales; family Leptospiraceae; genus Leptospira; species Leptospira biflexa. Next base: position 2,624,101 of record NC_010602.1, on the reverse strand, counting down.
CTTTCTCTTTTAGTTTTTTTTCTTCTGCGATTCTAATCTTTTCTGCTTCTTGGTCACTGACATCTTTATAAATTACTTTTAGGATTTGTGATTTGGTTATGGTCTGGTTCCCTTCGTTTGTTTGAACAGTAAGACCTTTTTCGTTTTGGTTTGTTACTTTTCCTTTAATCGTTTTCCCGTTTTTTAAAATGACTGTGTTGATTGCAAATAAAGGGAATGTACAGATGGAAATAATGGCAATCAAAAGGAATTTTTTCATATAATAAAGTCCTAATCGGAATTCTGAAATTCTTACATTCATTCAAGAAATTGCAAGTGAATTTTCAGGTTATTTCAACGTCAGCGTGCATTCAGTCTATTTGCATACGCCTCGAATGTGTTTGAATCATTTTTGGTTTTCTTAGCATTGGAGCTGTATCGGAACTTTTCAAAGGGTGGTGTGAAAAATAGAATCACTGACTCGGAAGGGGATTTTGGAGTAATGGAAAGGTATAGATCCCCGCCCGTATCGAACTGGGTGGGGTAATCCACCCGCCACCCAATGACTTCCATATACCACAGAACCAGAAAACTTCCCACCACAAACGAACCTTCACAAAAAAATAATCCGAACAAGTTCACCTTTTTGACGTCAGGTGGTAGAGGGGGATACAAATCAGGATTTCCGACTACATTAGAAACACATCAATTCCAAACCCAAGGCATTTCAACCTCCCGCTCTGAGACTTTCTTACGTATGTAAAAATGGATCTTCGACCGAAAGAGAGTCGTCTTGTTACAAAATAAACAAAAAAACAAATCAAAGTTAGATGCCATTATGTTACAATGGACTCAGGTTCAATCATAGTGTTGTGTCGCGTTATTTTTCTTCGCAAAAAGGACACGAATACCATTTATCATTTGTTTGGTGGTGTGCCGCCTGCCAATTAACGCCGATTAGTCCATCTTTTTGCAATCATTACATACATAACGCCCATCACCGAATTATGTCTCATTGCGTTATAAATCCATTCCATGACACCAGAAATCCAAACCCAAAACTCGCAAAAAAAATTCCATCCTGCTCTGTGAACTGCGAACTTTTTTATAAAACTGAGTTGACTGCTTAGGTTTTGAAATTACTTTGGTTTTTACCGCATGATTCTTTAGCGAATCATGGAACCGGTAGTATGCAGGCGACTGTGTGCGGAGGAAGGGGAAGAACTTCCTTTGCGAAAGCAAAACGAATAACCGACATTTTAATTTTCCACGAGAATACTCCTGGGTGATTAGTCTGTAGGGAAACATTCGTTCTTTGACAACATATATACGACATTGTAAAGAAAACAAACAATGCGCCGAGGACCATACAGACGCCGAGTCATGTATGGTTCATCAAAAAAGACGAACAAAAAAACTTTAGGAAATGTTATTCTTTAACAAGAGTAATATGGTCAAGTAATTAAGGGCGTACGGTGGATGCCAAGGCACTAGAAGGCGATGAAGGACGTGGTTTGCTGCGATAAGCAACGGGGAGTTGTAAACAAGCTTTGATCCGTTGATTTCCGAATGGGGGAACCCTACTAGGCAAAACCTAGTAACACAGCAATGTGGGCAAGACC